>JANYIN010000137.1 GCA_025362035.1 Gemmatimonadaceae bacterium
ATCGAGTCCGGCGAGGAGCCGGACGAAGCGGCGCTACGCGAAGTACGTGAGGAAACGGGGCTCGCGGTGCGGCGGCTCTACACGCTGTGCGTGAATCCATTCTACCTGCATCGCACGCATGTCGTGGAGCTGGCGATCGGCTTCGTGGCGTTCGTAGACCCAACGGCGCCACTCGCGTTGGGTGCCGAACACGCGCGCTACGAATGGCTCTCCGCCGACGCCGCCGTGGAGAGGTTCATGTGGCCGCGGGAGCGCAGCGCCGTCCGCGATATCCTCCATCTTTTCGCCGCAGGCGACGGAGGCCCCGCAGAAGACGTTCTTCGCGTGATCTAGGGTTCGGCGCACCCGTTCCCGCGCACCGTTAGCGCGGCACCCGATGCTCCGAGGTGCGCAGAATCGTTCCCGGTTCCGGCGCGTTCGGCTTCACGCGGACACTCTTCGCGGGTATGCCGACGTAAACGTGATACGGCCGTACGTCCTTCGTCGCCACGGCATTCGCGCCGACCATTCCCTGCTCGCCTACCTGCACACCCGCCAGTACCGTCGCGTGGTACGTTACGCGGACACCGTCCTCCAACACCGTCAGGACATTCGTGACGTCGCGCTGGTCCACGATGCTGTGCGTGTGACTGTAGATGTTCGCGTAATCGCTGATCGACACGTTGTTTGCGATCTGGATTCCGCCGCGGTCGTCGAGGAGCACATGTCGATGGACGACGACGTTGTCGCCCACATCCATGTTGTACCCGAACGAGAACTCGACGTGTTGAAACGCCTTGAAGTTCTCGCCGCACCGCTTGAAGATGTGGGGCGCGAGAAGCCGCCGGAGGGCGACGCCGAGACCTACGTTTTGGCCACCGATTGGCGAACGGTCGAAGGAATACCACAGCCACAGCAGCGGTTTCACCGGCTGAAATCTGGCATCCTCGCAATCACTATAGTATTCAGGCTCAAGCGTGATGTTGCGCGGATCTAGGGCGGAAAGGGCGAGCCTGGTGCCGGTCGGAATCGACGCATCGTTGACGGCCGTCTCCCAGTTCGTGGCGTACTGCGGATAGCAGAGTTCGGCCAGCGATTCACGGCACAGCACAGCACGATCGGTGGTGATATCCCCGATCGGGCGCGCAAGACGGTCGGCGATTCGTTCCAACCAGGCGTCGGCGAGGCTGGCATTGCCCGTTGGTGGCAGGCCGCGGAGGGGGAGGAAGGGCATGGTTGAAGGGTCCGTCGGAGGATGGTGGTCGTGTGAAGTCGCCGTCGTCGGCAACGCGCAGCCCCCTGAAACTACGGCGCTTTTGGTGCGGTGCTCAAGGCGCGAGAGCGCACGAGCGCGCGTTCCCGTTCGATCGTCGAAAGAATGGCTGACCATCCGCTGTTCCGCTCGTTGCCAAACGACACGATCAGCGGCTGATTCACGTCGAGCGCATCGTCGAACACGTACAGCGCCGTCTGAGTCACGCGTGGCTGCAACCGCTGTTCGCCGAAGCCGCCGGACACGGGAATGATCTCGAGAGGCCGGAAGTCCTGTCCAGCGGAATTGATCGTCATTTCGAGCGGTGAGAAGCGCGCGTCGGGCGCCAGGCCGTAGAACGACACGTACCACAGGCTGCCACGCAACAAACCGTGTTGCGCCACCTCGCGAGCCACGGCGGCCTTGTGGCTCTCGGCAATGCCGCGGAGGGCTCGGTATGAATCGGTGGAGAGCGTTCGAATCACGCTCTCATCCAACGGCGTAAGCTTCACCAGTACATCGGGTACCTGAAGCTTGACGGCGATGTCGTCCTGTTTGAGCGTGCCGAATCCGGACGGTATGAGGCCCGCTCCAGTCGTGTCGGCCACGTCCGCCGAGCGGGCCGGAAGCGCGGGAGGCTTCGCAGCCACGGACTGTCCGTGCGCGCAGCCACCGGCGCCTATCATCAGGACGTAGGAGCAGAGCACGAGGCTCGTCGAGTGGCGCCTCACCCGCTGATCTCCGTCGACGGTTCCGCATCGGCGGCGGTTGCGCGTGCGTGTCCCTCCAGTGGTTCCGGGACGGTCAATGGAGTGCGCCACGACGGCTGCGAGATCAGGGTCACGACTGCCTCGGCCAAATCGTCCCGGCCCTGATTCGTCTCGGCGCTGAACGGGATCATCTGATCATCTTCCAACCGCAACGCCACCGCGATGGCATGCACCCGCTCAACCACCTCTCGCGCTTTCAGCTTGTCGATCTTCGTCAGCGCCACGATGGTTGGGGCCTCGATCTCCGCCAGGAAGTCGAGCATTTGGATGTCTTCTTCGGACGGATGATGCCGCACGTCGAGCAACTGTACCACACCGCGCAGCGTGGTTGACGCGCGCAGATAACCTTCGATCAGTGGAAGCCATTCCGCCTTGCGCGTCTTCGAGACCTTCGCATATCCGTAGCCCGGGAGATCAGCGAGAACGAACTGGTTGTTGACCTTGAAGAAATTGATCTCCCTGGTCCGGCCGGGCGTGTTGCTCACGCGCGCGAACGCCTTGCGGCGAACCAGTCGGTTGAGCAGAGACGACTTGCCAACGTTCGATCGGCCCGCGAACGCCACCTCCGGAAGATCATTGGTGGGACGCCAGCCATCCGATGTTGCCATCGGTCCGATGAACTCGAGCGACCGGATCACGAGAGGATCGCTGTTCGCCTGGTTCAATGTGTCACCATCGTTGCGGTCTCCTCTTCCGCGAGTGGTTTCACGGCGCGAGCGAGCGCAATCGCGAGCACTTCGTCCATTGACCGGACCGGATGAAACTGTATGCCGGCCTTCACTTCCTGGGGAAGTTCGTCGAGCTCGCGCGAATTCTCGTATGGAAGGATCACGTGAGAGATTCGGTTGCGCAACGCGGCCACGGTCTTTTCCTTCAGGCCGCCGATGCCGAGGACGCGGCCGCGCAGTGTGATTTCACCCGTCATGGCGACATCACCACGAAGGGGCACACCCGTGAGCGCGCTGACGATCGCGCAGGCGATCGCGATGCCGGCGCTCGGCCCATCTTTTGGTGTAGCACCCGCTGGAATGTGCACGTGCAAATCGCGCGAGCGGAGAAATTCCCGCTCAAGGCCGAGCGCTCCCGCGCGCGCGCGCGCATAGCTGAGCGCGGCACTCGCGGACTCCTTCATCACGTCGCCGAGCGTTCCCGTCAGCTGTAACCGCCCGCGGCCGGGGACGACGCTCACCTCGATCTCGAGCACGTCACCGCCCACGCTGGTGTAGGCCAGCCCCGTCGCGACCCCGATCTTGTCCTCGATGAGATTTGCCTCCGGGTCGTACGGCGCCACACCGAGCATGCCGCGCAGCATGGCGGACGTCACCACATCGGGCGGGGCGACAACTGGCGCCCCGTTCTCGCTTGCCATGCGCCGCTCAGCGCGCGCGCGAGCGAGCTTGCGCGAGAGCCGCGCCAGCCTGCGCTCCACGTCGCGCACGCCGGCCTCGCGCGTGTATCCGTGCACGATGGCGGGAATCACGTCCGGATCGAGCGTGACGGTCGCCGGGTCAATCCCGTGCTGCCTCAGCTGTCGCGGGAGCAGGAACTGCCGCGCGATTGCGTATTTCTCTTGGTCGAGATACCCGGCCAGACGAATGATCTCCATCCGATCGCGGAGCGGTTCGGGGATCGTTGCCAGTGAATTAGCCGTCGTGATGAACAGCACCTGCGAGAGATCGTAATCAGCTTCCAGGTAGTGGTCGTTGAATGCGCGATTCTGTTCCGGATCGAGCACCTCGAGTAACGCGGCAGACGGGTCGCCGCGATAGTCGTTGCCCAATTTGTCGATCTCGTCAAGCAGAATCACGGGATTCACCGTTTCCGCACGACGCATGGCCTGAATGACACGGCCAGGCATCGCGCCGATGTACGTGCGGCGATGGCCGCGAATCTCCGCCTCGTCGCGCACGCCGCCGAGTGACATGCGCACGAACTTGCGGCCAAGGGCGCGCGCTATGGATCGACCGAGTGACGTCTTGCCGACGCCGGGCGGACCGACGAGGCAGATGATTGGCCCGTCCAGCCGCTCGACGAGCGACAACACGCCGATATAGTCCAGCACGCGTTCCTTTACGTCGTCCAGGCCGTAGTGGTCCTCATCGAGCACTTGTCGTGCATGGGCAACATCGAGCACGTCGTCGGTACGCGCTCGCCACGGCAGCGCCGCGATCCAATCCAGGTACGTGCGCGCCACGCCTGACTCGGGCGACATCGATGACAGGCGGCGGAGACGTCGCAATTCGCGGCGCGCGCGGGCCAACACGGCATCGGGCAGGCCCAACCCTTCGAGCTGCGCGGCCAGCTCGTCCGTATCGTCACTGTCCTCGCCCGCCAATTCGCGGTGAATCGCCTTGAGCTGTTCCTGCAAGTAGAACTCGCGCTGATTCTGGAAGAGCGAGCCACGCACGTCGTCATCGATCTTTCGCTCGAGCTTCAACAGGTCGATCTCGCTCGAAAGCGTTTCCCCGAGCGTACGCAACAAGGTGGCGAAGTCCGAGGAATCGAGCAGGCCCTGCCGCTTGTCGAGGCGCGTGCTCAGATGTGCGGCAATCCCGAATGATTGGCGGGTCGGTGAATCAGATCCCTGGATGAGGGCGACGAGCTCGGGGGGCAGCCGGCGGTGAACCGCAACGTACTCCTCGAAGAGCGACAGTGCTCTGCGCAAGTGCGCTTCCGCGTCGTCCTCTTCCCCGAGCGTCAAGGGGGTCATCGGTTCCACGACGGCACGCAGGCATTCGGTACCGGGCACGAAGCGGGAGACGCGCGCGCGTGTGATCCCTTCGACGAGTACCCGTACCGTTCCGGTCCCGAGTCGAGAGAGCTGCCTCACTCTCGCGATGACGCCGACTCGGTACAGATCAGCCGCCGCCGGCTCCTGCTTCTCGGAATCCCGTTGCGCCACGAGCAGGACCAGGTTGTCGGTCCCGTTCGCGGCCTCGAGCGCGGCCAGCGATGCAGCGCGGCCGACGAGCAGCGGCATCACGACATACGGAAACACGACGACGTCGCGCAGTGGAAGCACGGGGAGCTTGTCCGCGGTCGCGAACGATACGCCGTCAACGAAGAAAGTAGTCATGGAGAAACATACAACTGCCACGGGTGCCGCGCCTCGTACGGACGCGAGCGTGACGGTGTTTGGCCAGCGCCGCCGGGCGCGCGTGGAGAATGGCTTGTCTTACTGCTTACAGGCGCCAGCGGGATCCGGCTTTGGCTTATCCACCGCCACGCGGTGATCGAGGTTGGCTGCGTGTAGCGCGACGCTGGCAACGAGCTGTGCCACCCTCGCCATGTGAGGATAGTCGATGTACTGCGGCTCGTCCGTCACCTGGTGATAGTCCGAGTGCCCGCCAGTGGTGAAGAACACGACGGGAATGCCGTAGCGCGCGTACGAGTAGTGATCGCTGCGGCAGTAGATATTCATCGGATGGTTGTTGGCGTCCAGCGAATAGTCGATGGTGAGGCCCAGCTTCCCGTCGGTGTTCACCTGTTCGACGAGGTCGCCCAGCTCGCTGGAGAGACGTCGCGACCCGACGAGTTGCAGGTAGTTGGGCCCACCGTGCAGCACCTGGCCCTCTTTGGAAAGCCCCGTTACATCCGACGCGTCGCCGCGCCCGACCATGTCGATGTTCAGTTGCGCGACGATCGAGTCGCGCGGAACGGTTGGGTGATCCGTAAAGTACTGCGAGCCCAGCAGCCCCTTCTCTTCGCCCACGTGCCAGACGAACAGTACGGAGCGCTTGGGCCTTTTCGGTAGTGTGGCGAAGTGCTCGGCGATCTCGAGCACCGTCACGGAGCCCGAACCGTCATCGTCCGCCCCGTTCGAAATGGAGTCGGCGCGCGCCGCTCCCGGATGCGACGAGCGCCAAGCGGCAAGCGCGGTGTTGGCTTCGAGTTGTTGCTGGGCGGTCGCTTCCCGGGCTGCATCCTCGGCGCCGCCGGGGCGGACGATGTGATTGAATATGCGAATCGAGTCGTGATCGAGGGGTTGGTGGTTGAAGCCGATGTGGTCGTTGTGCGCCCCGATGGCGATGTATTCGTTCATAAGCCTCGCGTCGGAACCTGGAAGGATTGCCAGGACGTTCCGTGCGGGAAAGTCCACGGGCGCAACGGTGATCGTAACGTCCATCGTCGCTTGGTGCCCCTCTACTCCCGGCTTGAGCGCCGATGCCGGACCGTCGAACAGCTGAGGCACCACTGACTGCGCAAACAGCAGCACCGGCGTGGGACTGTTGGGTTGCTTTCTGGCAGGATCGTCCACGAACGTCGATGGCTGCGCGAGAAATCCGATGTACTGGTCGAGGCCGAGCAGCACGATCGCGGCTGATCCGGCAGCGTACGTGGAGGGATCCTGCACCTGTCCCATTCCACTCGGCAACACGCGATAAATCACCATCTTTCCCGCAGCGGCCGCGGGCTCCAGCCGCGCAGATCCATCGCCGATCGTCCCGCCGAATACCACGGGCAATGTGCCCGTCGGCATAGTCGACCCGAACGCGACCGCCCAATCCACTCCGTTGTTGAGCCGCGAATCACCGATTTTCACGACGGAGCTCGGTGACAGCGCGCGCGTCTTGAAAGGAATGGTCTGGAAGAAGGATCCGTTGTCTCCAGCGGGAGTCAGCCCCAAGCGCTTCAATTCAGCCGCGATGTAGTCCGTGGCCTTCAGGTTCCCGATGGTGCCCGCCTCTCGACCCATCATGGAGTCGTCGGCAAATATGTAGAGGCGGGTCATGAGATCGGCCGCAGTAATGGCCGACGTCGTGGGCCTAGGGGCGAGCTTGAGCGGGAGCGTCGTGGCCGGCGCGGGGACGATGAGCGGCGCGGGCGCCGACGCGGTCTTCTGCCCGTGAAGCAGCATTGGCATCATCGCGAAGGCAACGATGAAGGAGAAATGCGAGGTACGCATGTCGGTTCGTGGAACGACGTGAATGAGCGCCGCGAATCGGCGATCTCGATGGCTGTCCCTACGTACGCTGACCTCGGAAGTGTCCAAAAGGCGAAAGGCCAACCTCGTTCGGTTGGCCTTTCATCGTCCAGGGCATAACGGCCGGCTTATGCTTCTTTCTTGCGCTTCGTTGGTGCGAGCTCAAGGAGCGGCGCCGTGCCATTGAGGACGCTGGACTCGGTGATCTTCACTTCCACGACGTCTTCGCGGGTCGGAAGGTCGAACATCACATCCGTGAGCAATTCCTCGAGAATGGCGCGCAGCCCCCGCGCGCCCGTTCCTCGCTTGAGCGCCTTGCCCGCGATTGCACGAAGCGCGGTCGTCTCGAAGGTCAACTTCACTTCCTCGAGATCGAACAGCTTGCTGTATTGCTTGGTGAGGGCGTTCTTCGGCTCCTGAAGAATCCTGACGAGGGAATCCTCATCGAGCCCCTCGAGTGGCACCGTCACGGGCAACCGGCCGACGAGCTCTGGAATGAGACCGAACCGCAGCAAGTCATCCGGCTCGACCTCCGCGAACGCATTCTTGGCGAGCGTGGCCGCCTTGGACAGATCGGTTTCGACTTTGGCGAATCCGATCTGGCGACGACCGGTCCGCGCCTCGATGATCTTTTCGAGCCCGTCGAACGCACCGCCGCAGATGAACAAGATGTCCTTGGTATTGATCTGGATGTATTCCTGCTGTGGGTGCTTGCGGCCGCCCTGCGGCGGAACCGACGCGACCGTGCCTTCGAGAATCTTCAGGAGCGCCTGCTGCACGCCCTCGCCGCTGACGTCGCGCGTAATGGACGGATTCTCCGACTTACGTGCGATTTTATCAATTTCGTCGATGTAGACGATGCCGCGCTCGCATTCCGCAACGTTGAAGTCGCCGGCTTGAAGGAGGCGGACAAGAATGTTCTCCACGTCCTCGCCGACGTACCCCGCTTCCGTGAGGGTCGTGGCGTCGGCGATGGTGAATGGAACGTCGAGGATGCGCGCCAGCGTCTGCGCCAAGAGCGTCTTGCCGACGCCCGTGGGGCCGATGAGCAGAATGTTCGACTTGTCGAGTTCGACGTCGTCCTCCCGGACAGACGCGGAATTGATGCGCTTGTAGTGGTTGTACACGGCCACCGCGAGCGCCTTCTTCGCCCGTTCCTGGCCGATGACGTATCCGTCAAGCGTGTCCTTGATCTCCTGTGGTGTCGGAACCTGCGTGATCGCCTCGGCAACCTCGCGTTCCTCGTCCTCCGCCAGGATCTCGTTGCAGAGCGCGATGCATTCGTTGCAGATGTAGACGGATGGGCCCGAAATGAACTTCCGGACCGAATCCTTCGACTTGCCGCAGAACGAGCAGCGCAGATGTTTGTCGTGCGACATGATAGGACCCTGCAGAGGGCACCCGCCCGGAGTCTGGGCGGCGGTGGTAACCGTTAGTTAACGCTCGAATTCGAACCGGTCAAGCAACGGACGACTGGAGGAGGTTTCCTGATACAGTGGTCCTCTTCCCGCTCGCCCCTCCCGGGTACCGTATCTCAGCTCGTGCCGCAACTCCAGGCGGTGCTGGCGGCGGACGGCGGGCGAGAGGCGCCGCCGCCACCGATGTGTGCCGAACCGCCTTACTTGACGGCCGTCGCCTGCGCCGCGATGACCTGCGGGTCCACCAAGTCGCCGCGATTCGAAATGACATTGTCGATCAAGCCGTAGCTCTTCGCCTCATCGGCCGACATGAAGAAATCACGAATCATGTCACGCTCGATCTGTTCGATCGGGCGTCCCGTGTGCTTGCTGTAGATCGTGTTCAACTGGTGGCGGAGGAACAGAATCTCCTTCGCCTGGATCTCGATGTCCGCCGCGGTGCCCTGCGTGCCGCCCGAGGGCTGGTGGATCATGATGCGCGAATGCGGCAGGGCGCTTCGCTTTCCCTTGCGTCCGGCCGCCAGCAGGAAGGACCCCATACTCGCCGCCAATCCCATGCAGATGGTGTTCACTGGCGCCTTCAGATACTGCATAGTGTCGTAGATCGCCAGGCCCGCCGACACGCTGCCGCCCGGCGAGTTGATGTAGACGAAGATGTCGCGATCCGGATTGTCCGCCTCGAGAAAGAGCAACTGCGCGATGATGATGTTCGCGACATCGTCGTTGATCGGCGTGCCGAGGAAGACGATGCGGTCCATCAACAACCGCGAGAAGATGTCATAGGTGCGTTCGCCCCGGCTGGAGCGTTCGATGACGTAGGGCGGATAAATCGTGGCCATTGGGTTGCTCATGTTTCGGTACCGTTGGTGACTTCGTTTCGGGCCGTCAACCACTCGAAGACCTTCTCTTCCGTGATGCTGCGCTCAATCTCCGGCAGGCGGCCCGCCTTCTGGAGCGACGCATACACCTGGCCGGGGTCCGTACCCCGCTGTTCCGCGACCTTTGCCACCCGGTCGTCCACATCCTTCTCCGTCGCAACCAGCTTTTCCTGTTCGGCGATCGCGTCGATCAGCATGTCGCGCCGTACCTGCTTTTCCGCCACCGACGCGAACTCCCCGGCGAATTGCTGCTTCTGGTCGTCCGGGACCTGGTACTGCTGCATATAAGCGTCGATCATGCGCGTCACCCAGCTTGGCGGGACGGCGAACGGATTTGCGCCCGCTACCTGATCGAGCAGGGATTGGCGCACCAAAGCGTCCGCATCGCGCGTCGAATGCTCCACCAAGTCGCTGCGAACCGCGGTCCGCAGCGCCTCCAGCGAATCGAAATCGCCAACTTCCCGCGCAAACGCGTCGTCCAGCGGCGGCACCGTCTTCCGCTTGACTTCATGCAGGGTGACCCGCACGTGCTTCGTTGCACTCCGCTGCGATTCGTCTGGGAAGTCATCGGGCCACTTGACCGGTCGCTCCTTGGTCTCCCCCGGCCTCAGCTCCATGATGAGCTCCTCGACGCCGGGAATCGCCTGTCCACCGCCGAGTACCAGATCATATGGGCGCCCGTCCGGCAGCGCCGTGGTGTTGCCTTCCGGCGTGGACAGAAGGACCTTCGCCATGTCCCCCTCGCGCGGCTGTTCCTCCACAGGTGCCCACGACGCTTTCTGGTCGCGCAATGCCTCGATCTGCTCGGTCACCGTGTCGTCGGTGATCTCCTTCGCCACACGTGTGACTTTGAAGCCTTCGGTGCGCTTCAGCTCGATGGTCGGCCGGACCTCGAGATGCAATTCGAAGGTCAGTGGCTGCCCTTCATCGAACTTCACATCGTGTACGTGCGGCTGAGCAGCCACGTCGAGTTTCTCGCGCTCCATCACTTCCTTGAACGCTTCCTGCACGAGCGTCTCCAGGACCTGCTGACGGATGGCATCCTTGAACCGTTTGCGGACCATCGCGGCTGGGGCTTTCCCCGGCCGAAAACCGGGCAGGCGAACTGACGTCGCATAGCGGCGCGCAGTCCGTTCTTCCTCCGCGCTCACCGTGGCGAGCGGAATGGAGACTTCGAGCAGGCGCTCGACGCCCTCGCTCTTCTTGGTAGTGATCTGTATGTCCATTCGTATCGAGAAAGCCGGAGACGCGCGACGGACCGAACAAGGGTCGGCGCTGGGTGCAATGGATCAGTGGAAAACTAACCCCGGGAGGTGACGGCTTGTAGCCTGACCGATCGGACGGGCCGACATGATCCAGTCTCGGTCGGTCAGCGCAGTTCCCCGCCGATCAGGTCTGCCACAATCTTTCCGGAACTCAGGACCCCCGGTAGGCCAGCGCCGGGATGCGTGCCCGCACCTGCGAAGTAGAGATTCTCGATGTCTTCGCTGCGATTGTGCGGTCTGAACCAGGCCGATTGCGTCAGGATCGGCTCAACCGAGAACGCGCTGCCGAGATAGCTGTTCAGGTCGTCGCGGAAATTTCGGGGGTCGATCACGTGTTCGATGACGAGATGCTTGGACAGATCGGGAAGATAGCGCGCCTCGAGAAACGCCATGATCGAATCCCGATACGGCTTCGCGGCCGTGGCCCAGTCGACATCTCCGGCGAGATTGGGAACGGGCGAGAGAACGTAGAAGCTATCGCACCCTGGAGGGGCAAGGGATGGATCCGTCGCCGTGGGACGATGCAGGTACAGCGAGAAATCCGAGGCCAACGACTTATGCGTAAAGATGTCATCCAGCAGTTCCTTGTACCTCGGCCCCAGGATGATTTCATGGTGGGCCACGTTCTGGTACGTCCGATTCGTCCCGAAGTAGATGACGAACAGCGACATGGAGTAGCGCTTTCGTTTCATGCGACGGTCAGTGTTCTTCGGTCGCACGGCCCCTTGCACCAGCTGCATGTACGTCTGTGCAACGTCACCGTTGCTCACGACGACGTCGGACGAAATCGACTCGCCACTTGCCAGCCGCACTCCTGTCGCGCGCCGCGACGCCGCGTTCACGGTGATTTCATCGACCTCGGATGAAAGCCGCAGCGTACCTCCCAACTCAGTGAACAACGTCACCAGCCCCCTGACGAGGGCACCGGTGCCGCCCATCGCGAACCAAATGCCCCACTTCTGCTCGAGCGTGTGGATCAGTGCATAGATCGACGTACTCTGGAACGGGTTGCCACCGACGAGCAGCGGGTTGAAGCTGAACACCTGTTGAAGCCGCGGATCCCTGATGTGCGAGTTGACGAATTTCGCCACGGAACGGTCGGCGCGCAGACGCACGAGGTCGGGTACGACTTTCAGCATGTCCGTGAACCGCTCAAACGGGGTGTCAATCAACGCCATGCCCGCCTCGAAGATCGCTTCTGTCGCGTCGGAGAACCGCAGATAGCCCGGCACGTCCGCCGGGGAGAACTTTCGGACCTCCGCGATCACCTCGTCCCGGTTGCCGGTATACCGAAAAGTGGATCCGTCTGGGAAGCGAATGTTGTAGAACGGATCGATGGGTACGAGCGAGACGTAGTCCTCGGTGCGTTTCCCGCTGCGCTGGAAGAGTTCGTGAATCAGCCAGGGCGCCGTAATGATGGTGGGGCCGGCATCGAACGTGAAACCCTCCATTTCGTACACATACGCTCGCCCGCCGGGCTTGTCTCGCTTTTCCACGATCGTGACATCGTGCCCCTGTTGCCGAAGCCGGATGGCAGCCGCCAGTCCACCGAATCCACTGCCGATGACGACGATTCTCACTTCCGATCAGTCGGTCGCAATGAGGCGATCTCGCGATTCAGGAGCGCGGAGATGGCGAGCAACCCGCGAGCTCGGGCGGAGTGCCAGGAGCAGCGGGAGTACCATCGCTGCCGTACCGAGCGCGACGGCGAGCCACATTCCACGGCCGACGCAGATGAGAATGGGAAAGACCCCATTCGCCGCATAGAGCACTAGCGGCAGCGGAGAGGGAGATACACGCGTGGCCCACTGAGACGGCGGCACGACAGCGAGCATGGCACGCGCTACGATACAACCGGTGAGCAGCCATCCAAGCCAGTTGGTCAGAGGCATACCGTAGAAGAAACCGGACAGGAAGAACCATCGGAGAGGCGTAGTTTCGCCGTCCGAGGCGAGATGCCAGATCCAATGCGTCGTAGTCACCATCGCAGGATCCATCGACACGTCCCACGCTGTCAGCACGAATGCCGCGACCACCGCCCAGCGCCACCGTCCTGCCACGCTGTCGCTGGGCCTGAGCACGCGTCCGCAGATCGCCAGCGACGCGTACAGCATGAAGAACCACGATGTGGGAATGTTGAACGGAACGCGGTTGCCAACGAGGTAACCGAGTTGCGCCGTGTACGAGTACGGCCCGAAGGGATAGCCTGTGGTCGTGCCCAGGAGCTCCGAACTCAGGGAGATCGCGAAACCGATGGCAAAGATCGTTAGCGCCGTGCGCCAGCCGAGCCGGCTCGCCGCGTGCCAAATGCCGGCGACCGCGCCAAGCACGACCGTTGTCTGACCGCCGAATTTGAACATCAGGGCGGCGAAGTACTGATTCTCTGGAGTCAACAGCCACGCCGGGGTCGGCGGCGCCAGAAAAGTCGCGAAGGCCAAGCCCGAAAGTACGAGGAGCAGGGAATGTGCGACGAGCGCGGCGGCGGCAACACGTCCGTCCGTTTCGCCCACAGTGGTACGACTCACGCCCACGTGGCGACTTCCTCGGTGCGCGCAACGTCGCGTTCGGGCCCCGCCGCACCCCGCGAAGATCGCCACGCGCTCCAAAGCACGCTCGCGCGCGCGAGCGCCCCCAGCCGCGCCCGAGCGCTGAACGTGTCGTACTCGATGGCTTCGATGGCGCCCAGGATGCCGGCATAGCCAACGGCGCACGCCCCCGCGCAGGCGCGCGCGTCCGGCGAAAGCAGCGCGATGCCAGGCGTCGCCCGCGCATACAATTCGCGAGCGCGTGCCACTTCGAATGTCATGAGGGACCGCCATCGGGAATCCGCGCCAATCCGTCCACCAAGCACCTCGTCAACACTCAGCCCAAAGCGTGCCAGGTCGGCCTGTGGCAGGTAGCAACGGCCATTGAGTGCATCTTCGCCAACATCACGCAGCACGTTCGTCAGTTGCATCGCAATGCCGAGCGTACGCGCATGGGCCAACGCTTCCGCGCGCTGTGCTGCACCACCAACGATGCCAAAGACGTGCGCACACATTTCGCCGACGCTGCTCGCCACCCCTTCGCAGTACTCCGAGAGATCCTCCCAACTCTGGTATAGCCTTGGCGCGCAATCGCGACCCACTCCGTCGAGCAGTTCGTGGAGCACCTCAGCTGGAACGCCATAGACACCGGCAGCGCGAGCGAGCTCGCGAAAGACCGGTCCCTCCGGTCGGCCGTTCAACGCGTCCCCGAGTTTACGCCGATACTCCGCCAACAGCAGCACGACGTCACCCCCGGTCCCACCACCGACGTCAACCATGTCGTCGGCTACGCGGCAGAAGGCATACAGGGCAAATGCCGCTCGGCGCTTACCCGCGGGGAGGAAGCGGCTTGCCAACCAGAACGTTCGTGCATGATTCCGCACGATTCTGCGACAGTGCGCTTCGTCGTTCTGATTCATACGCGCAGGTGGGTATATAGGAGCGAGGGGGCGCGTTCAAACCGGGCGCGCATTCGGCAAACGCTGGACCACCGCAATAGTTCCAATGGATGGCACGTGCGCCCACTGCTGCGGTTTCTCCGCCGTGGCGGGCAACACGAAGGTATCGGCGCTCGATGTCAGGCGAAACTTGCAGCCCGACGCAGCACCGCGCTCCGATACTGCGAACTCGCTCGGTAGTGCTCTACTGCCGATACGGGACAGAAGGAGCATCAGCGGAACACGCGACGGTGAGGCCGCCGCAAGTCGTTACCTTGCAGTATCTTGCGTACGGCAGTCATCGAAGGTTCGGCGTTCGTGCATGAATCACGGCGCGCCGAGTTGTTTTGCCAAGTCCTCCTCCAGCACTCCCGTACTTCCGCACTGGATCGGGGCGGTAGAGGACGACGGGTCCATCGCCCTCGCCACAACCGTCGTCCGAAGGGTCGTTCCGTTCCCCGACTCCTGGAGCTGGCTCGCGACCGACAGCCACACTCGGTACGCGTCCGCACGCTGCGCTCCCATGGTTGTCCGGCCGCAATCCAACACACGGGAGAGCGAGGCATCCCCGAAGCGGCCGTTCAACGCTGTTTCGCGAGAGGCAAGTACGTGTTCAACACTGTCACGCTGCGTGATCGGAAGCCCCAGAGCCCCGAACGCGGCGTTGAGCTGGCGCCAGTGGCTCGCCGGGGAGCCGGACAGGTCGGCCGTCATGACCCGAACATCTGTGGCGTATCGTACCATCGAGCCGTTTCCAATCATCACCAGCACGGGGTCGCGCTCCTGATTCACCGCCGCGCTCGAGGCACAGGCACCGGTCGCCAGTACCACCAGAATTCGCGGAACGACTGATTGCCGCATGACGATTCTCCGGGGAAGATCTGCGAGTCGTGGGACGAAAAAAGAAGCGGGAGCGGGTTCGCCAAGTGTCGAGAATAGTCTCCGACACAGTTTGCGACGAACGTGTCGCATTCGAGCGTTAGCCGTGGTGCGAATGCGAGAGGGGGGACTCGAACCCCCAAGCCTTGCGGCGCCAGATCCTAAGTCTGACAAAGCTCCTAGGTAGGTGGAATAGTTACCTGCTACATGCTGGCACATGGCGTCCGATGCTGCGGCGAAATGGACGGCTCGGTACGACAG
>JANYIN010000162.1 GCA_025362035.1 Gemmatimonadaceae bacterium
GCTTTATCCGCCCGCCATGGTGGACGAGAATAAATGGAGGGCGGTGCGCTTCGGTCTGGACGGCAAGCTGATAGATTTCGGAAAGGGCATAGAGCTGCCGGCGCGCGAGTTGTTGACGGAGATGCTGGAGTGGTTCGTCGATGACGTGGTGGATGAGCTCGGAAGCCGGCGTGAAGTGGAGTACGCGTTCCAGATCATGCGTGGCGGCACGAGCGCCGATCGCCAGCTCGCCGTGTATGAACAAACGCAAGATCTGCGCAGTGTCGTCGATCGGATCGTATCCGAGACCGCCGAGGGCGTGCGGCCGGACATCGCGAGCCGGTTTGCCACTCGCGTGGCGACGGGCGAGCCGTACCGTGCCACGACCAGTGGCGAATAGGAATTTCAGTCAGGAGCTCGGTATCATCGTGGCGTCACAGCGAACTCGTCGGCCCGTGGTCGGCATCCCCACTCAGACCCTGCAGAGCCTTGGTGGCGTATCCAGCGCGATTCCGCCATCCTGGGTCATGAGCCAGCGGTATATCGTCACCCTAGCCAACGCCGGCGCCCTGCCGTTGATGATTCCGCTGGTGGATGACGACACGTTGCGGGGGATTTACGACAGCCTCGACGCCGTGTTCCTCCCGGGCGGCGCGGACATCGACGCGCGCACTTACGGTGAAGATCCGCACCACAAGTCCGATACCACGGACCGCGAGCGCGACCGCGTTGAAGTCGCGCTCGCCAAGTGGGCCATCGAGGACGACAAGCCGGTACTGGGCGTGTGCCGTGGACTGCAGCTCATCAACGTGGCGGCGGGAGGCACCCTGTATCAGGACCTGGCCGAGGAATTCCCCGGCTCCATCAAGCACGACTATTTCCCGTTCGCACACGAGCCATACGCGCGCGACTATCTCGCGCACGAGGTGAGTGTGGCCGAGGGCACACGGCTGGCGCAGTTTGTCGGCGCCGGAGCGCTAAAGGTCAACAGCATGCACCACCAAGGGATCCGCGCGCTGGGCCGCGGCCTCGTTGCCACCGCCGCGGCGCCGGATGGTCTGATCGAAGGGCTGGAGGGCGAGAACGGCAGCTACCTGGTAGCTGTGCAATGGCATCCCGAGGCGCTGACGGACAGCTGCTACCACTCGCGCGAACTCTTCTCCGACTTCATTGACGCGGGGTCGGCGTACAAGATGGCGCACGGCTGACCTTCCCGGACCGACCAGTACGGAGCGGCCTTCGCGGCTCTGGTATCACCGCGGTACGCGATTCTTTTCGAGGTGTTTCGCATGCGCCGTGATGGGATCGCTGTGCTCGTTGCCGTTGGCGTCGTCGTCGGCGTGGCGGGCGCGAACGCGCAGGCCATCCCCCGGAGCCAGCTCGCCACCGTGACGCAGCACATCGCGGATACGCGTGTGGACGTCGTGTATCGGCGGCCGGTGGCGCGGGGGCGCGCGCTGTTCGGCGCTCTGGTGCCGTGGGGTCGCGTGTGGACACCCAGTGCGGACAGCGCGGCGCGGTTCACAATCTCCACGCCGATCACGATCAACGGCGCCGTGCTCGCCGCGGGTTCGTATGGCCTGTGGGCCATTCCCGACTCGACGTCGTGGACCGTGATCTTCAGCGGCGTGCCGGCGGCGTTTCACCTGCGCTATCCGGAGGGCAGGGACGTCCTTCGGGTCCGCGCGACGCCGCGGCACGCGGACCACGTGGAATCGCTCCAGTTCGCGTTCCCGCTCGTGGACGCCGACTCAGCGGTTCTGCAGCTTCAGTGGGGGACGACGGCGGTGCCGCTCACGATCCGCAGCGCACACGACGGCGTGCGTTGATGTCTTGACCAACAGGACCGCATGAAGCTCAAACCGGTGAAGGGCACGCATTCCATCAGGCTCGGTGACTCGCATGCGAGCGTCTCGTCGCCATTCAAGTCGAAGGACGCGCTCGCCGCGGCGATCGCGCATCAAACGAGTCGCATTGCCACGCTGCAGCGCGTCCTGTACGCCGATGCGCGGTTCGCGCTGCTGATCGTACTGCAGGGACGAGATGCATCCGGGAAGGACGGCACGATCCGTCGCGTGTTCGCAGCGGTGAATCCGCAGGGATGCTCCGTGACGAGCTTCGGCGAGCCGACCGGTCTCGAGCTGGGCCACGACTACCTCTGGCGCGTGCACCAGCAGGTGCCGGCTCGACGCATGATCGGCATTTTCAACCGGTCGCACTACGAGGATGTCCTCGTTCCCCAGGTGCATCGCACGATCACGCGGGACGTCTGCATGTCTCGATACGACGAGATCAACGACTTCGAGCGCATGCTCTCGTCGAACAGCGTGGTGATTCTCAAGTTCATGCTTCACGTGTCGCGTGCTGAACAGAAGCACCGGCTCGAAGAGCGGCTGTCCGACCGGGACAAGAACTGGAAGTTCCGCGCCGGCGATCTCGAAGACCGCGCACGCTGGACAGCGTTCACCAGGGCCTATCGCGGGATGCTGAAGCACACGAGCACGAAGTCGGCGCCCTGGTACGTGGTGCCGGCCGACGATCACGC
This sequence comes from Gemmatimonadaceae bacterium, assembly GCA_025362035.1. Lineage (GTDB taxonomy): Bacteria > Gemmatimonadota > Gemmatimonadetes > Gemmatimonadales > Gemmatimonadaceae > AG11. The sequence continues at coordinate 2,525 of JANYIN010000162.1, forward strand.
CGTGCGCGACTGGCTCATCGCGCGCCAGATCGCCGACACACTCAAGTCGCTGCGGCTTCGCTATCCTCCCGCTGACCCCTCCGTGGTCGGGCTGAAGGTCGTCTGAAGAATGGGGTGAACGTGCTCTACATGGTGATCGAGGTGTTTCGAGATGAGGACCCCCGCCCAGTGTACCGCCGCTTTCGCGACCGCGGTCGTCTGGCGCCGGAGGGGCTGGAGTACGTCTCGAGCTGGGTGACATCCGACCTCCGGCGCTGCTACCAAGTCATGCGGTGCGACGACCGCGCGCTCCTTGACGACTGGATCGGTCAGTGGAACGACCTTGTTGACTTCGACGTGATTCCCGTGGTCACCTCGGCCGACGCGGCCGAAGTCATCCGTCCGCGCCTCTAGTCGCCGGCCAGGCGACATGACTCGTTACGTCGCGTTCCTCCGGGCGATCAACGTCGGCGGCCACACGGTCAAGATGGAGCGCCTGCGCTCGCTGTTCGAAGCGATGTCGTTCGCCAACGTGGACACGTTCATCGCAAGCGGGAATGTCCTCTTCGACAGTGGAGCGAGGAAGACCGAGCCCATCGAACGACGCATTGAACAGCAGCTCAGGCAGGCTTTGGGCTATGAGGTCGCGACGTTCGTGCGCGCACTACCCGATCTAGCCGCTCTGGTCGATGCCCATCCCTTCGGCGACTTCGCGGCGAAGGGCCACGGCTTGTACGTGGGCTTTCTGAAGGACGCGCTCACCGCCGAACAGGCGCTGATGGTGCTGACTCACCAGACGCCGGTGGACCAATTTCATGTCGGCGCCCGCGAACTCTATTGGCTCCGTCATGGCAACTTCAGCGACTCCGCCGTGTCGGTGAAGTCGCTGGAGCGCGCGACCGGTGCGCCCTTCACGTTTCGCAAGGTCACGACGGTACGAACCATTGCCACGATGGCACGCTGAGGTCGCCACCATGCCGGACATCCTGCACGAGTTCCCCATCCGCGCGCCCGTGACCCGAGTTTTCGACGGCGTGAGCACCCAAGCCGGCTTCGACCAGTGGTGGACGCTGCGATCCGCTGGCAAGCCGACCGCCGGCTCCGCATTCGCCCTGGACTTCGGGCCGGGCTTCTTCTGGCGGGCGCGCGTGGTTGCCGTGGATGCACCCCGGTTGTTCGAACTCGAATTCACCGAGGCGCTTCCCGACTGGATGGGTACGCGGGTGCGCTTCGATCTGACGCCGATCGACAAGAAGCGGACGCGCCTCCTTTTCACGCATAGCGGTTGGGCGGACGCATCAGAGCATTTTCGCGTCTCATCGTTTTGCTGGGCGATGTACCTGCGCATCCTGCGACGAGCCCTGGAATACGACGAAGCGGTCCCCTACGAGAAGCGGCTGGACGCTTGAACGCACGGGGCAAGGGCACGCGCGCGAAGCGAGGAACGCGGACGCGTGCACACGCGAAACTGCCTTACTAGCGCTCCCTGAGCGCGGACGTCAACACCACGCCGTCAATTCGTTCGGTTGGCTTTATCCCTGCCAGGGCGGCCAGCGTCGGCGCCAGATCCACTGTTCGGACGAACTCGGCGTGAAGGCCGGGCCGAACGCCCGCCCCGGAAAAGATCAGCGGCACGTTGGAGTCGAAGTCGTACGGCGATCCGTGCGTTGCGATGTTGCCTTGCCAGATACTCAGCGGCGTGAGCGTGATCACGAGTTCGACGTTGGCTGTGGACGGAAACTGGTGGCTCCAGCGTCTGGCCACGGGGTCGGCCAGGGTGTCAGCCAGCAGCGACTGAAACCGGTCCACCCGCGCGACACCTGGTACGGCGCGTACGGTCGCGGCGAAGGCGGCGAGCACCGAATCGGCATTCACGCCGGCTTTCCTGAACGCCGCACGATCGGCCAGCACGATCTGCTGATCGATGTCAATGGCGGTCGTGTCCACGTTGGCCTGGCGGAGCCCCGCGCGCAGGGGGGGAATCAACGATGCAATGCTCACCCGCGTCGGTGCCGGCGACATGCTCGCCGGCGCCAGCTCCGGTATGGTGCCGATGCCGTGATCGGCCGTGAGGACGATAGTGATCTTCGAGGAATCCCTCAGGGTGTACAGGGAATCGAGAAAGCCGCCCAACGCGCGATCGAGGCGCAGGATCTGATCGTGCATCTCTCGCGAGTCAGGGCCGTAGCGATGTCCGATATAGTCGGTGGCCGACAGCGACATCGACAGCACGTCGGTCTGCGGGCCGACTCCCAGTGCGAGCGCCTGCATGCCGTGCAGCACGAACGACAGCGTGATCTCGTCGATGAATGGCGTACCCCGCATGATGCTCGGGGAAATCGTGGGATCGTCAGGCAGGGCATGCGGAAAGGTGAACCCAGAGCCGCCCCCCTCCACGGGAACACTGTCGGGCTCCGGATACGCGCTCTCGGGCAACAGGAGAGTCCATTCGCGGCCGGCGTACGATTGCGGAAGATGCCGATCATTCCACGCGGCCACCCATGGCGGCAGCGTATCACGGTAGTACGTGCTCGTGGTGAAGCGGCCATCCAGCGAATACCAGTAGACGTCCGATCGTGACCGGCCGACGGGAAGGATGGCGGCGCGGTCCTTGGTGGATACGGAGAGCGCGCGCGAGCGAGGGTCGCTGGACCTGAGCCAGTCGACGAGGGTGGTGCCATGGAACCGCTTCGGCGACGCGCCAGGTCCCACACCGCCGGCGATGACGGGCGACGCGTCATCCTCCACGCCGAGGCGATTCATCATGATGCCGGTGGAGCGCGGGAAGCGGCCGGACAGCAATGTCGCATGACCGGGCGCCGTTTCGGTGATGGCGTGGTCGTGATGCGCATTGGTGTACCACGCGCCGCCACGCGAGAGCCGTGCGAGGCCTCCCCGCAGTTGCGGTGCGAAACGCGCGATGTAGTCGGCGCGAAACTGGTCAACGGCGATCAGGACAACCAGGGTCGGACGAGCCGACGCGGCTGGCCCCTGCGCCACGAGCGGCGTGGCCGAGAGGAGGGCGCCGACCAACCGCGGCACCAAGCGGATGCATAGGGACATGCGCCGCAATGTGCCTCTCCACCCGGAGGCGGGCAAGCACTGGAACAAGAGTGTGTGAAGCATGGCGCGAAGGGCGAGGTTGCACGATACTTCCGTACCATCATGGGAGGGCGAAGGCATGGCCGAGAACCGCGCGCAGTCCACGGCAGCGACGCGCGTCGTGACGCGAGTGGTGCTCTACTATCTGATTCTCGTCGGCGCGGGTACCCTCATCTGGCGCCTTTTGCCCCGCGCCGGAGCGCTCGCGCCAACCTCGCTCGACGCGCTCTTCGGCGGCGGTCCCACCCTCGAGACCGGAAAGCGCGCTGTCGTTGCGCCGCTCGATGAAGTGACCCTCGCGATTACGGTGGCAGTCGCGATGCTATCGGCCGTGTTGCTGGCGCTGCCCGTGGCATGGGTCTACCTGCTCACACGCGCGAAGCGTGGCTATCAGCAGTCCGTGGTGCAGCTGCTGATCATCCTGCCGCTGGTCGTGTCGGGCATCGTCCTGCTCGTGAAGTACAGTGTCGCCCTCGCGTTCAGCCTTGCGGGCATTGTGGCGGCTGTGCGGTTCCGGAATACGCTCGACGACAGCAAGGACGCCGTCTACGTGTTTCTCGCCACCGCCATCGGGCTCGCGGCATCCGTGAATCTGCCGGTGGCCGCCGTCATCTCCATCGGATTCAACGCGACGGTGCTTCTCCTCTGGTACACCGACTTCGGCAACGCGCCCGTGGAGCTGGATGGACGCATCGCGGAGCAACGGCTCCGGCGCGCCAAACAGCTCGCGCGGACCGGTACGTTCGTGGCCCGGATCGACGATGAGGTGTTCCGAAACATGACGCGCGACCAACTGGAAGGCGTCGCCGAGCGCGCCTGGCGCCGCGCACACACCGGCGGCGAGGACCGCGCGCCGAGCGCCGAGGAGACGTGCCTGCGCCTTCGCACGTCGGACCTGGCCGGCATGCGCCGCGTCGTCGAGCCGAAGCTCCAGGATTACACCAGGAGCTGGCGACTCGGCACCGTCACGAGCGCCAACGACGTCGATACCGTCGACTACTTCGTGCAGATCAAGAAGAAGACGCCCGCCGAGGAGCTGGTGTCGCTCGTCCGTGCGGCGAGCGCCGGCCACGTGATCGATGTCGAGTTGCCCTGAAGCCACCCAATTCCACGCCGATGCCAAGTCACCGACACGCTCTTGCCGCGCTTCTGGCGCTGTGCACCGCCGCTACTCCCGTGAGGACCGTCCGGGCGCAAGCGGCGGCGCCGGAGCAGAGTGCCCCAGCCACGCCCAAGCTCTTCACGAGCGACGCGCCGCTGGCACTCACGCTCACGACGAACATCAAGCAGCTTCGCGGCGACCGCTCCGAAGGGGCGCCGTATCACGCGGCCACGATTACGTACGCCGACAAGGACGGCAAGCCCATCGTCGTGCCATTCAAGGTCAAGACGCACGGCATCTGGCGGCTGAAGCATTGCGAATTCCCGCCGCTGCGGCTGAGCTTCAGCAACAAGAACACGAAGCACACTCTCTTTCATGAACTCGATCGACCGAAGTTCGTGAATGCGTGCCGCAACTCGGATACGTACGAACAGTATGTGCTCCAGGAATTCCAGTTGTATCGCGTGTATCAGCTCATCACCCCTGCGAGTCACCGTGCCCGTCTCCTGCGCGTCTCCTACGCTGACAGCGCAAGCGGAAAAATAGACGCCACGCGGTACGCGTTCGTGATCGAAGACCCGGATCAGCTCGCGGCGCGGCTCGGCGGCACGATGGTCAAGACCAAAGGCGCCACCGCGGCAGACATCGACGGCGCGCAGGGCGCCATCGCGTTCCTGTTCCAGTACCTGATCGGCAATACGGACTTTTCGTTCAACGGACTGCACAACGGCGAGCTGGTGATGAAGACCGACGGCAGCGGCCTCGTGCCGATTGCCTACGACTTCGACTTCTCGGGAGCGGTGAACGCGTCGTATGCCACCGTGGACCCCAGGCTCCCGATCAAACGAGTGCGCGACCGGCTCTTCCGCGGATACTGTGCATTCGAGGCCGACTATCCCGCCGCCTTTGCACTCTTCCAGGCGAAGAAGGCCGCGATCTACGCACTGTACCGCGACGAGATCGGCAAGCTCATGGACCAGGGCGTCGTGAAGGAGACACTCGGATACTACGACGATTTCTATGAGACGATCAAAGATCCTCACGATGTCGTGAGAACCTGCCAGGGACCTCGCTGACCGGAGTGACGCTGACGTCATCCGGTCGCAGGTCGTTTCGGTACGAGCTCCGATCCGTCGAGCAGCTCACCGCGCTCGCTTACGCCGCGCTGCCCCTGGGCATCGCGGCGGGCACCCCGGTGCGTTCGATGCATCGCGATCTCTACCTCGATGCCGACGATGATTCGCTGCGCAATCGAGGCATCGTGTGCCGCCTCCGGATCAGCGCGAGCGACAAGCACGTGCTCGCCCTCCGCATCGACGGCGCGCACGGTGAAGCGCCCCTTCGCGTGGATGCATCCGTGCGCGGCACAGACTTGACGTCCGCGCTGGCCGAGAACAACGCAGCGACGCGGCGGCTGCGCGCGCTGATCGATCCGGATCTGCTCCGCGTGCGCTTGGATGTCGAGGTCGAGCGCCTGACTCGCGCGGCGCACCCGGACTTCCTGCGCCGGCCGCGCGTGGAGTTGCACTTCGACAAGATCACCGTGCGCCGCGAGGGGGTGGCGCGCACGTTCTGTCACTTGTGTGGGCACCTCCGCCGCGGCAACTCCGACCACGTCACCCGGCTGGCCCGGGCGCTCGAATCGCAACACGACCTCGGCCGGCCCGACGACGTGCGGGACCACGCTGAGCTGCTGCTGCGGTGGATCCGCACGAACACTCGCAGCGACCTGCTCGTCAGCTCCGATCTATCCCATCACGTCGTGCCCGCGCCGGAATCGGCTCCACCACAGATGCTGAATCCGGAACTGAGTCTCGTGGCGTTTCAGCGGCGGGTGCTCGCGCTGGCCGAAGATCCGCTGACGCCGCTGCGCGCTCGGCTGCGGTTCCTGGGCATCGTGAGCGGCAATCTGGACGAGCTGTACATGGTGCGGATGGCGGACCTCCGACACGCCGCGACTGGACCTCGCGTACGCGGGGACGACGGCCTCACCGCCGAGGAGCGGCTCACCCGCGTAGAGAAGGACGTTGCCGCACTGCTGCGCGCGCAATCGCGCTGCGCCGACGACTGCCTTCGCGCCGCGGAGGCGGAGGGCACTCGCATCGTGCGGTGGATGGAGCTCTCCGACACCGAGCGCGATGAACTACGCGCCCGCTGTCGCGACGAGATTCATCCCGGACTCACGCCGCTGGCCATGACGTTGAGTCCAGGCCACCCGCTGCCGCACCTGCCGCACCTGGGACTGCTGCTGGCCGTGGTGTTTCGGCGCGAACCCGGCGGCGCACCACATCTGGCCGAGCTGGAGTTGCCCGTGGACGTTCCACGCCTGGTGCCCGTGCCCGGACGCGAGCGCGCCGTGATCGCCATCGAGGAACTCCTCCGCGCGAACATGGATCTGCTCCATCCCAATGCGCAGGTGGAGGGCGCGCATCTCTGCCGCGTCACGCGGCGCGGCGAGCTCGCGCTGGACGAGGAAGGCGCGGAGAGTCTGCTGGAGGCGGTGGCGCTGGCAACCGAACGCCGCCCGTACAACGCTGCCGTTCGAGTGGAGATCGAACGGTCGACGCCCACCTTCGTGAGCGAACTCGTGCTGGAGAATCTTCGCCGAGAAGTGACGGCGCAGGATACCGCCGCCGTCGTGGAGGAGGTACAGATCATCGACGGCATGCTCGATCTGCGATGCTTGGCGGAGCTTCCACTTCCCGCGAGGGAGGAACTCGAGTATCCCGTGCTGCACTGGCGCGAACCGGTTCCGTTGCAGCACTCGATCTTCGACGCGATTCGCCACGGCGACGTGCTGGTGCATCATCCGTTCGACTCGTTCGACGCCACGGTGATCCGCTTCATTCGCGAGGCTTCCGTCGATCCCGCCGTCACGACGATCAAGATGACCTTGTATCGCGTCGGCGATCCGAGCCCCGTGGTCGCCGCGCTCCTTCACGCGGCGCAGGCCGGCAAGCGTGTCGTGGCCTTCGTGGAACTCAAGGCGCGATTCGACGAAGAGCACAACGTCACATGGGCACGCGCGCTGGAACGCGCCGGGGGGCGCGTCGTCCATGGGCTGGTGGGACTGAAGACGCACGCGAAGACCGCGCTCGTGGTGCGCCGCGAGGGAGAGCGGCTGCAACAGTACGCTCATGTCGGAACGGGCAACTACAACGCGCGCTCTGGAGAACAGTACACGGATCTGAGCCTCTTCTCGGCGCGTGATGCGTTCACCGCCGATGTCGCCGACCTCTTCAACGAGCTGACGGGGTCGTCGCGTCCGCCGCAGGGCCTGGCCCACGGCGCGCTCGTGGCGCCGCATCAGCTCCTTCCCGCGATGCTTTCGCTCATCGATCGCGAGGCGCGTCACGCGCGCGCCGGATTGGCGGCGAGCATCAGGATCAAGGTGAACGGGCTGTCCGACGCGGAAGTCGTCCGCGCGCTCTACCGTGCCGCGGAGGCCGGGGTGGCAATCGATCTCGTCGTGCGCGGGATCTGTACGCTGCGGCCCGTCGCCGCGGGCGCGTCGGCGCGCATTCGCGTCGTGTCCGTGGTGGGGCGCTTCCTGGAGCACTCACGCATCTACCGGTTCGAGAACGCCGGCTCCCCCGAGTACTTCATCGGTTCGTCGGATCTCCGGCCGCGCAACCTCCGCCGGCGGGTGGAGCTGCTGGTGCCCATCCCGACCGCGACGCATCGGACGCGGCTGGATCGCATTCTCGATCTCTACCTCGAAGACCCCACCGGCTGGGAGCTGGGTGAGGATGGGCAATATCAACGGCGCGACGGGAGCGGAGTGAGCGCACAGACCGCGCTTGCGTCGGGCGCGGATCTGGAGCCGCGGTAAGCAACTTTCGGGGAGCCTGTTGCCAATCAATGTGATGACACCAATTTTTGTTACATGCCCTCATCGCTGCAGGACGAGATCAAGCAAACGAAGCCCTTTGCGAGCCTGGAACAGGAAGCACTTCTGAGTGTCGAGCGCACCGCCGCGGTTCTAATGCACCGCTTTGCCGACATCCTGAAGTCGTTCGACATCACGCCCACGCAGTACAACGTCCTCCGCGTGCTGCGCGGCGCGGGACCGGACGGGCTGTGTCGCAACGAAGTGCGCGACCGGCTCATCTCACAGGTACCGGATGTCACCCGCCTGCTCGATCGAATGGAGGAGGCCGGCCTGGTAGCACGGGAACGCGATTCGACGGACCGGCGGCTGGTGACCACGCGCGTGACTCGGCAGGGGCTGAGTCTCCTGTCGCGGCTCGACGCGCCTGTCGCGGAGGCACACGAGAAGGCGCTGGGGCATATGCCCAGTGCGCAGCTGCGTTCGCTGATCGATCTTCTCGCGCTCGCGAGGAGCCCGGCGTAGAACTGTCCGGATAAATGCGCCGTACGACCTTTAGTTTCGCGCTTGTCTTCACACCCTGCAGGGGAGACCGCCATGCCGACGTCACCGATTTTCGTTGCCCATCCCAGGCACCAGGCGCTGGGACTGGCCGTCCTGCGAATCATCACCGGTGTCACGTTTGCCGCGCACGGATATCAGAAGGTGTTCGTCTATGGTATAGCCGGAGTACAAGGCGCGTTCACCCAGATGGGCGCCCCGATGCCCTCGGTTACGGGCCCGCTCGTCGCGTGTCTTGAATTCTTCGGCGGTATCGCGCTCGTCATCGGCCTGCTGACGCGACTCGTGGCGCTCGGTCTCGCCGTGAACATGCTCGGCGCCATGGTGATCGTGCACTTCGCCAACGGTTTCTACCTGCCTAAGGGGTATGAATTCGTGTTGATGCTCTTCGCGGCGTCCCTTACCCTCTTCTTCGCGGGGCCGGGCAGCTTTGCCGCGGATGACCTCATTGCTCGACGGGCGTAAGAACGAGTTTGGCGTCACCGCGGCGCCGCGCGTTGCACCAGTTCACGATCGGCACGGCATTTTTTCGAGGGACCCAATCATGACTGACCCATCGATCTCGCTCACCGATCCAGTCGACGATGCGAGTCGCGACGTCGACCCCGTGGTGGAGCCCGGCCTCGCCCACTCGGGATGGCGTCTGCCCGCCGCAACGCATCTAGGCCACGTGTCGTTGCAAATCGCGGATCTGGCTCGTTCGCTTTCGTACTACCAGCGCGTGCTCGGCCTCGCCGTGCTGGAGCAAAATGCAGCCGGCGCCACCCTTGGCACGGCGGACGGCGTGACGGCGCTCGTCCACCTGACGGAGCGCGCGTCCGCCACCCACGTGCCGCTCCACGGACGCCTGGGTCTGTACCACTTCGCCATTTTGCTACCCGACCGCGCCAGTCTCGGCCGCTTCCTCGTGCATCTGTCCGAGATCGACGAGCGGGTGGGCGCGTCGGACCATCTCGTGAGCGAGGCGCTCTACCTTCGCGACCCCGACGGGCTCGGAATCGAGGTGTACGCCGACCGACCCCGGAGCAGTTGGCGACGCGTCTCCGGCCAGCTGGAGATGGCGACGGAACCACTCGACGCGGAGAGTGTCGTCCGCTCCGCGGGTTCGGACCCGTGGCGTGGCATGCCGGCCGGTACCACGATGGGGCACGTCCATCTGCACGTCGGAGATCTCGACGAGGCAGCGGCGTTCTATCACACCGCGTTGGGGTTCGACAAGATGGTGTGGAACTATCCGGGAGCACTGTTTCTCGCGGCCGGGGGGTATCACCATCATCTGGGTCTCAACACGTGGGCTGGGGCGAACGCGCCACGCCCGTCGGATGCCGACGCGCGTCTGCTGGAATGGCGCATCGTGGTACCACGCCAGGACGCCAAGCGAGCCGCGGAGAATCTCGCCGCGGCCGGGTACCAAGTGGCGGCCTTGGACGGTGACAGTTGGGTTGCCATGGATCCGTGGGGAACGTCGGTTCGACTGCTGATCTGAACCACAGCATGCTGAGTCTCAGTTCGCTTGCCGGGTGGGAGGAAGCCGTCATGGCAAGCATCATCGGAGCACGGGGCGACGCCGACGAGCGCGACCGTCAGATCGAGCGCTCCGGGTTGTATGGCGAGTATCCCGCCATCGTTCGCGCGTACGAAGAGCTCTTCTCCGATCCCGAATCGGCGGGGGAGGCGCTCAAGCGCGCGGTGTTCCTCGTGTGGCGATCAGCCGCCGGTCTTCCGTGGGAGACCGGCCTCGCAGCGTTGCCGGACGGGACCATGCGCGCGGTGGTCGACGAGCTGGATGCTCGCGTACGTCGCGGCGAGACCGACCAGGAACAGGGCTGGATGCTGGCGTGGTACCATACCCAGAGTCCGTACCTCCTGGAACTCTATGGGGCATCACCGGCCGTGCTTCGCCTGGTGGACTCACACTCGGGCGACACCTGGAGTGGAGCAGCGATCATTGGAGCGTCAATGGTGCGTCGCGGACAGATGGGGCGATACTGGAGCGCCCTGGCAAACGGCGCTCCGTGAGAGCGCCGTTTGGTGTTCATCGTCAGGTAGCGGGTGCCTCGGCCGCCTTGGGGCGACGACCCCAGTGGCTTCGCGGCTCGACGGGTCGCGCTCGCGCCTCGAGCAGATTCGTGTAGAATGCGACGATTTTGGCTTTCACATTCTTTTGTGTATCGGCTGCGGCGGCCTGAAAGGGCGCATAGCGCTGACGATCGCCTGACACATCGAACCACCACCAGGCGTCATCGGGGGTGGCGCGTCGCGCTTCGACCTTGCACGAAAACGTCCGCCCGTCCTCTTCGAACTCGAAACCTCGGATCATCGCGGCTCCTCACGAGTGAACCGTAATGTAACCAATTACGCTCGCCGGCGCCCGAACGATGCCGGCCTGCGCCATGGCGCGCGCTCCCGTGCGCTGGCGCCGCAGAAGGCAACCTGCGAACTTGCATATGGTTAGCCACGCTGGATGTCATGGGGGAGGAGACACGATGAAGCAGAAGCGCGCGCAGGACCTGCGAGAGGCATGGGGGGACGCGCCCTGCGAGCATCCGCAGCTCGCCAAGCTCTACGATCTCGGGGCACACACCGGGAGCTTCGCCTGCGTGAAATGCGGCGCCGTGTTTTCGTTTCGCGAAAAGGCGGAGCTGGCCGCGGCGCGCCGCGCCTGATCGCGAATGGGCAAGCTTCTGGCCTTCGTTGGCGCAACGCTGTTCAGCGCCGTGGGATGGTGGCTGGGGGCGTTCGTCGGGATCATGACGGCCTGGATGCTGTCCGCGGTCGGCACCGGTGTGGGCATCTACGTCGGCAAGCGTGTGGCCTCGCACTACGACATGTAGCACCCATCAGCGAGATCGGGAGTCTCGAATGCGCTCGTTCGTCTTCGGCAGTCTGCTGGTCGTCGCCGCGTCCGCGCAGCTGGGCGCTCAGAAGTGGAAGGACATCGCCACGACGGCGAGCGGCAACATGGTGTCGGTCGATCCCAAGAGTGTCAAGAAAAAGGACGGACTCGTGTCCGCCACGGTGCGCGTGGTGTTCACGCCGCCCGTCAAGGCCGCGCGCGGAATGTGGGGGAGTTCGGTGACCCGAGCAACGTTCGATTGCGCCCGAAAGTCGCTGGCCGCGAAGGAGAATGTCTATTACTCCGACGCGCGAAGCACAAAGGTGGTGGAACGCAGCGTGAACAAGATACCTGGCTTCGGGCCCGCGCTCGGTGGTTCCCTTGGCGGGGTCGCGTTGAAGTACCTGTGTTCGTCGTCATGATGGTTGCGCTACCGTAACCGCCCCTACCGCTTCTTCGCCAGAATCGTCCCGCGACAGGTCGTCGCTCCACAGTGACACGGAAACCGCCGTTTCGCAGCGGGTGAGTGGCGCTCGTCCAAGACGTACGCGTAGTCATACGTCAGCTCGACGCCGGACTCGACGACACGAATCGTCTCGATCCAGATGCGTCCATCGTCGATGACCGCGTCACAGTTGGGATCGCACGAGTGGTTGATGAGCCGTGCGTCGTTTCCACCCACGGCGGCGTCGATCACAATGTCGTCGTCGATGGCGAAGAGAAAGGTGTGGTGTCGTTCCCCTGCAACGTCTGGATAGCGTTCGTCGGCCTCAGCGGGCGTGAGTCGCTCGCCGGCGTATTCGATGAGCCGAACGCCAGCGGCGATGCGCTCGGTGGCGAAGACGCCAAGTCCCTGGAAGGGCGACGACCGAATCTCGAAGGGAGGAGCCATGGAGGTGGACGAGTGGGCGGCGTGGGCCGCGCTACCGCCGAGGCGGGACCGGGCCGGCCGGCAGGGTGGTTATGTTACATGGATGACATCGAAGACTGAAGGCTCCTCGACACTCGAACAGGCTGCCGGCTTTTCCGGCCTGGGCCTGGACCAACGCATCGTGGATGCGCTCGCCATGCTTGGCTACGAGGAGCCGACGCCAGTGCAGCGCGAGGCGATACCACCTCTTCTTGCCGGCCGCGACGTACTTGGACAGGCGGCCACGGGCACCGGCAAGACGGCCGCGTTCGCGCTGCCGCTGTTGCATCGGCTCGACCCATCGGCGGACGCGCGCGAACGACTGGGGGCGCTCATTCTCGTCCCCACGCGCGAGCTCGCCATGCAGGTGGCCGAGGCAGTCCACAAGTATGGCAAGGCCATGGGCATCGTGGCGGTTCCGATCTATGGCGGCGCGCCCATGGAGACGCAGCTCCGTCAGTTGAAGCGTGGAGTGGACGTCGTCGTCGCCACGCCCGGTCGCGCGCTGGATCACATCCGGCGGAAGACGCTGCGGCTGGAGCATGTGAAGGTCGTGATTCTCGACGAAGCGGATGAGATGCTCGACATGGGCTTTGCCGAAGACCTCGAAGCCATTCTCGAATCCACGCCCGCCGAGCGCCAGACGGCGCTCTTCTCGGCCACGCTGCCGCCGCGCATTGCCGACATCGCGAACAAGCATCTCAAGAATCCGGTGCGCGTGCGGATCGATCGCGAGGTCGTACCGGCGGGCTCTGCGCCGCGCGTGCGCCAGGTGGCGTACATCGTTGGTCGGGCGCACAAGAACGCCACGCTCGGGCGCGTGCTGGACGTCGAGAATCCCACGTCGGCCATCGTGTTCTGCCGGACGCGCACGGAGGTGGACGAGCTGACCGAGACACTGAATGGCCGCGGGTATCGCGCCGAGGCGCTGCACGGAGGGTTGTCGCAGGAGCAGCGCGACCGCGTGATGAAGAAGTTCCGCGCGAACACGGCAGAGTTGCTGATCGCAACCGACGTCGCCGCGCGCGGACTTGACGTGGAGCACGTATCGCACGTGGTCAACTATGATGTGCCGACCTCGGCCGAAGCGTACGTGCACCGTATCGGCCGCACGGGCCGGGCCGGGCGGGAAGGCGTCGCCATCACACTGGCCGAGCCGCGGGAGCACCGTCTGCTGCGCAACATCGAATATCTCACGAAGCAGAAGATCGAGATCGCCACGGTCCCGACGGTGGCCGACCTGCGCGCGCGTCGAATCGAGATGACCAAGACGTCGCTGCGGGAGGCGATCCTGGGCGGTGATCTCGAGCACTTCCGCGCGGTCGTCGATTCTCTCGCCCAGGAGTTCGACATCATGGACGTGGCGGCGGCGGCCGTGAAGATGGCGGATGCGAAGGACGGCGCGGATGCGGAGGAGATCCCGTCGGTATCGCTGCGGCCGGACCGTCCGGCTACGCGCCACGACCACAAGCGCGAACGCGCGCCGACGTTCAAGGCGGGATCGAGCCGGCACGAGGCCGCCAAGGCCGGCTCGAAGGGACGGTCATCCACCAAGGAAAGCGGTAAGGGTGCCAAGCGCATCACTCCCGAGTGGGATGTTGCGCGCATCTACGTCGGCGCGGGGCGCAACTCGAACATCCGTCCCGCCGACCTGGTGGGCGCGATCGTGAACGAAGCCGGCGTCGACGCGCGCGCCATCGGCGCCATTCAGATTACCGACCGCTTCGCCCTCGTCGAGGTACCGGATGAAATTGCCGACGGCATCATCGAGACGCTGCGTGCCACCACCATCAAGGGCAAGCGCGTGCCGGTGCGTCGCGACCGCGAGCAGGGCGGGGCAGGGTGACCTGCCGGGACAATAGTCGTTACACTTGAATTTCATTTCCCCGTTCATGAGAGCCTCCATGCGCATGCGCGCCCTCTTCACCCTCCTCATTCCGTTCGCGTTCACCGCGTGCGGATCCGACTCGAGCACAGGCACCGTGTCCATCGAACAGACGAATTTCGCCGCCTCGCTCAACGTGAACCTCGCGGCATCGACCAAGACGGCAGATGGCCTGTACTACCGGGACATCACCGTGGGAACAGGCGCGACCATCGTGGCCGGATCCGACTTGAACGTGAGGTATTCAGGTGCATTGACTGATGGCACCGTGTTCGACGCCGGCACCTACGCGTTCAGGATTCCCGGCAGTGTGATTCAAGGCTGGAACGAGGGGCTGCTCGGCATGAAGGTAGGAGGAACCCGCCAACTGATCATTCCTCCCGCGCTCGGGTATGGTTCGCAGGGCGCCGGACAGATTCCGCCCAACGCCGTGCTCGTATTTACCGTCCAGCCTATCTAGGCACTCTCGGAGACCGATGAACACCTACGTCTACTACGTCGCCGAAAAGATCGCAGGGGCGCTGGAGATGCAGCGGTTCGCCCACCCGATACATGTGGGCATCGTGTCGGCAAGCGACCACCTGGCAGCGTACAATGCGGTGCTCGAAGACCTGCGTCCCACGTTCGCCGACGCCCCACAGCACCTCGAGGTGAGATTCGAGGCGCTGTTTCCTCCTCGCAGCGGCAAAGGCGTGTGGCGGCACGGCAAGCCCATCGACACGGACATCACGTTCACGTCGGCGGACTGATTGGTCGGCGCGCTCGGTGCACGGATGCGCTCGCACCAAT
>JANYIN010000182.1 GCA_025362035.1 Gemmatimonadaceae bacterium
AGCGGCGGCGACCTTTCAGTCGCCGCCGCTTTCTGCCCTTTAGTATTCCCCCGGGAGCCTACCGCTTCTTTACCGGGATCTTGTGCGCCTTGTACAGGCTGTCCACATAGTCCCATGACTTACCCACCACCCGCTGGTCGATCATCGCGATGGGGGTCAGATCCTTCCATGGGATGGTGTCCTTCTGCACGCCCACGAACAGGTGTCTGCCTGTAGGACTGAAGAACAAAATCTCGTAGTTCTTCCCGTCAATCAGATACCGTTCCCGTGTGTACACGTTGGGCAGCGAATCCACGCCAGGCGACTCCTTACCGATGACGGTCAGCAACGAATCCTTCGTGATCCCGGCGTTCACCGCCTCGACGCGCTTGTCCTTGCATGCGCCAAGAAGGATGGCGCTTCCCAGCGCCGCAAACATGAGCCTGCGTGATCCGACAATATTGAGCATCGAGTACCTCGAAAGCGCCTGAGTGAAATCGCTCACGTGTGAACGAACCCAGAAATCTAGACCGGGACCGTGGACGCTGCTACCCGCGCCAGCGAGACGGGGTCCAGGTCGATCGGGACGAGCGAAAACACGTCGGCAAAGGCGCCCACCACGGCGCGGCGCACGCCGGCCGAAAGTGGCCCCGCCGCATCACGGCCCCCGCGACGCGTCAGTTCCGCCGACAGTGACGTCATCTCCACCTCCCCAATGCCACACGGCACGATGAGATCGAAGTACGACAGATCCGTTTCGACGTTCAGCGCGAAGCCGTGCCACGTAACCCAATCGCGTGCGTGTAGCCCGATGGAGGCGATCTTGCGGCCGCCCGTCCACACTCCGGTCAGGCCGACGCTCCGCTCTCCCTCCACGCCGAAAGCGGCGAGGGCACGAATGAGCACTTCCTCCACCTGACGCAGAAACCAGTGTAGGTCCTGCTTGTGCCGCTTGAGGTCCATGATGGGGTAGCCGACGAGCTGGCCAGGGCCGTGAAAGGTCACGTCTCCACCGCGCTCGACCTCGTGCACCTCCACGCCTCGAGACGCGAGCGTATCGGGCGACGCGAGCACGTGCTGCGCCTTGGACGAACGACCAAGCGTGACCACCGGAGGGTGTTCGACCAGAAGCAGCAGATCCTGGTTGAACGCACCAGAAATGCGTGCGCGCGCCACGGCGCGCTGCAGATCGAGGGCGGCGCCGTACGGCTGCACTCCCAGCTCGCAGATCAGTAGCTGGCGCACGGTGCTCGCGAGTCCACCACCATGCGAATCAGCGCGCCAGCCACCGCCGCGCGGGGTCACGCATGAATCATCCGGCCCAGCGAATCGAGCGATGCCTCCGCAATGGCCTCGGACAGAGTCGGATGCGCGTGGATGGCCAGGTCGATCTCCTCCACCGTGAACTCGTTGGTCCGCGCAAGGACGAATTCGTGGATCATCTCCGTAGCGTGCGCGCCCACGATGTGCGCGCCGAGTATCTCGCCGTACTTCGCGCCACGGATGACCTTGACGAAACCTTCGGTCTCTCCGGAGGTACGCGCGCGGCCATTCGCTGAGAAGGGAAATTTGCCGACCTTGTACTCGAGCTTCTGGTCCTTGCACTGCTGCTCAGTCAGACCCACCGACGCGACCTCCGGATGGCAGTACGTCGCCCCCGGCACGTTGCTATAGTCGATTACCTGCGCATGATGGCCGGCGATGACTTCCGCCACGATCATCCCCTCGCGCTCGCCCTTGTGCGCCAGCATCGGTGGCCCGGCAACGTCCCCGATGGCGTACAGACCCTTGGCGCTCGTCTCCATCTTCTCGTTGATCTTGATGAAGCCGCGCTCGGTGAGCTGCACGCCCCGTTCCTTCAGGCCCAGGTCGTCGATGTTTGGCGCCCGTCCGGCAGCCACGAGAACGACGTCGGCCTGGAGCTCCTTCTTCTCGGCGCCCGACTGCACCGTCATCGTGACCGCGTCCTTGCCGACCTTCACGTTCGAGATCTTTGCGCCGGTGAGGACGTCGATCTTGCGTTTCCTGAACGCGCGCTCGACCTCCTTGGACGAGTCCTCATCCTCCACCGGCAGGATGCGCGGCATCACCTCGACCAGCGACACCTGCGAGCCGAACGCGCTGTACACGTCCGCGAACTCGCTGCCTACCGCACCCGCGCCGACGATGATGACCGACTTCGGCGCCTTCTCGAGGATGAGCGCGTCGTCGGACGAGATGACGGTCGTCTTGTTTAGTTCGAGCCCGATCTGAGGTAGCCCCTTCACGCGCGATCCGGTGGCGATCACCACCGCTTTCCTGGCGTCGTGCGTCTCCTGTTTGCCGTCGGCCGCGTGGACCGACACGCTCGTGGCGGACGCGAGCTTGGCCGTTCCCTTGATCCATGTGATCTTGTTCTTCTTGAACAGGAATTCGACGCCCTTGGAATTCTGCGTGCTCACGGCGCGCGATCGCTTCATCGCGACGTTGAAGTCCAGCGTCACCACACCCGGCGTGACCCCGAATTCTGTCGCCTTCTTCATTTTCTCGGCGTACAGCGCAGCTTCGAGCAGCGCCTTGGCGGGGATGCATCCCCAGAGGACGCACGTGCCGCCCAATCCTTCGCGCTCGATGACCGCCGTGGACAGCCCGAGCTGCGCGCAGCGAATGGCGCCAACATACCCGGCGGGACCGCCGCCGATGAAGATCACGTCATACGTAGCCATGAAGACGTCCAGTGAGTGGTGTCGCTCGATCGGCGACTAGTACACGAGCATGAGGGGATTCTCGACCATCCGCCGGAGTGCCTGCAGGAACTTCGCGCCAACGGCGCCGTCAATGATGCGGTGATCGCAGCTCATGGTGACGCGAACGCGCTTGCGCACGACCATCTCGCCATTGACCACCACGACCTTGTCCTCGCCCGCACCGATGGCCAGGATCGCCGCCTCGGGCGGGTTGATGATCGCCGTGAATTGATCGATGCCGAACATGCCGAGGTTACTCACGGAGAACGTTGAACCGGTGAACTCTTCGGGCTTGAGCTTTCGCTCGCGCGCGCGTTTGGCGAGCTCACGAGCATCGCGGGAAATTTCGCTCAAGCGCTTGCGGTCGGCGTCCCAGATGACGGGAACGATGAGACCGTCGTCGGTCGCGACTGCCATGCCGAGGTGCACCCGATTGAAGTACCGAATGTGGTCGCCGTTCCAGTGGGCGTTCACTTCCGGATGCTGCGACAACGCGATGGCGATGGCCTTGATGAGGATGTCGTTGACCGACACCTTGAACTCGTCGCCGAGCTCCGCCATCGCGGTGCGCATCTCCAGCGCGCGCGTCAGGTCGTATTCCGCCGTGAGATAGAACGTCGGGATAGGGCCGATCGATTCGCCGAGGCGCTTGGCGATGATCTTTCTGATCTGGGTGAGAGGAACGTCGGTGTAGTCGCCGTCGGCCACGGCAAGTCGGCCGGTCGGCCCGCTCGGCGGCGTCGCCGCATCGCTCTTTGGCGCTCCGCCAGCGGCATCGATGTCGCGCTTGATGATGCGGCCGTTGGGGCCAGAGCCCTGGAGGGCGTTGAGGTTCAGGCCACGTTCGGCGGCGAGCCGGCGTGCGAGTGGAGATGAGCGCGTGGGCCCCGTTGGTGCAGCGGAAAGGGGCGGCGCGGGCGCGGCAGGCTCGGGTGCGGCGGGCGTTGTTGCGGGTGCGGCAGGTGCAAGGGCGGCGGGTGATGGCGCAGACGCCGCAGGTGTGGCGGGGGCTGGGGCGGCGGCCGCTGCCGGCGCCCCAGCGCTTGCGATCAGTGCGTCGATGTTTTCGTCGACTGGCCCGATCACGCCCACCAGCGTGCCGACGGGTACGGCATCGCCCTCGTTGATCAGTCGCTTCCGCAACACGCCATCGCCGCGCGCCACCAGCTCCATGATCGCCTTGTCGGTTTCGACTTCGCCGATAGGATCGCCGGCCTTGACCGCATCGCCTTCGTTCTTCAGCCACTTGACCAGGCGTCCCTCCTCCATCGTGGGTGAGAGCGCCTCCATGAAGACTTTTGTTGCCATTGTTGTGACTCTCGTCAGTCGAGATACATGACTTTACGAACCGCGGCGATGGTCTTCGGGAGGTCGGGCTTCGCAGCGCGTTCCAGTCCCTTGGCATATGGCATGGGCACGTCAGCCTGATGCACGCGCAGAACGGGCGCGTCCAGACTGTCGAAGCAGTCGCGCTGGATGTAGTCCACCACCTGCGCGCCCACGCCGCACACCTCCCAGCCCTCTTCGAGCACGACGGCGCGATTCGTCTTGTGCACGGAGGCCGTTATTGCCTCGACATCCATGGGCCGAATCGTGCGCAGGTCCACAACGTCCAGACGGATGCCTTCCTTCGCGAGCTGGTCGGCGGCCTGCATCGCCACGAGGACCATCTTGCCGTGCGTGATGATGGAGCAGTGGTCGCCCTCACGCTTCAGGTCGGCCTTGCCGATGGGAATGGTGTAGTCCTCGTCGGGCACCTCGCCCTTGGTGTTGTAGAGCATCTCGCCCTCCAGGAAGCACACCGGGTTGTCGTCCCGAATGGCGCTCTTGAGGAGTCCCTTGGCGTCGTATGGCGTTCCCGGCGCAATCACCTTCAGCCCGGGGATGTGCGCGAGCCACGATTCCCACGCCTGTGAGTGCTGCGCGGAAAGCTGCAACGCCGCGCCATTCGGTCCGCGGAAGACGATGGGGATCTTGAATTGACCGCCCGACATGTACAGCATCTTGGCCGCGGCATTCACGACCTGATCGATCGCGAGCAGGGCGAAATTCCAGGTCATGAACTCGATGACCGGACGCAGCCCCACCATGGCAGCGCCGACTCCCACACCCGCGAAGCCGAGCTCCGTGATGGGGGTATCCACGACACGCATCTCACCGAACTCCTGAAGGAATCCCTTGGAGACTTTGTACGCGCCCTGATATACGGCGACCTCTTCGCCCATCAGGAAGACGCGATCGTCCCGCTGCATCTCTTCGCGAATGGCCGCGCCGAGCGCGTCTCTATACGTGATGACTGGCATTACTGGTCGGGTTGGGTTGAGGACGCGCGTCTGTTCCGGCTGTCCGCTGACACGCCGGCACCATGTTCACGTGGTGGTATCCGCGTACACGTCCTCGTACAACGCCTCCAACGGCAGCTCCGGCGACGCGTCGGCAAAATCCCAGGCGTCCTGGACCACGGCCTTGATCTCCGCGTCCATGGCCCGCAGGTGCTCCTCCGTCAGCGTGCCGTTCGCCTCCATGCGCTGCCGCAGTAGCGTGATGGGATCACGCTTCATGTACTCCTCGAGTTCCGCCTTCGTGCGATAGGTTCCGCTCACGGCGTCCGACATCGAATGACCCATGAACCGGTACGTACGGATTTCCAGCAGCGTCGGATGCTGTTCCTTCCGCGCCCGCTCCACCGCTTCGCCCACTGCCGCCCGGACGGCGAATACGTCCTGCCCGTCGCACTGCTGCCGCGCCATGTTGTACGCGGCGCCGCGCTCGTAGATGTCGTGAATGGCCGAGGCTCGCTCGAGCGACGTGCCCATGCCGTAGCGATTGTTCTCGATGATGAAGACGCATGGCAGCTTCCAGAGCGCCGCCATGTTCAAGGCTTCGTGGAATGCGCCGGTGTTCACGACCGATTCGCCCATGAAGCACACGATGCATTGATCGCCGCCACGGTACTTGATGGCGAAACCGACACCGGTGGCGAGCGGTACGTGGCCGCCGACAATGCCATGGCCACCCAGAAAGTTCGTGTTCGCGTCGAACATGTGCATCGAACCTCCCTTGCCGCGCACGCAACCGTCCTGTCGCCCGAACAACTCCGCCATCACCGCGCGCGGCGTCATGCCACGCGCGATCGCCTGGCCGTGGTCGCGGTAGGTCGTGATGACATAGTCGTCGGGTCGGAGCATGCTTAGCGTGCCGGTGCTCACTGCTTCCTGCCCGATATAGAGATGGCAAAAGCCGCCGATCTTGCCCAGCGCGTACGCCTCGGCGGTTCGCTCCTCGAACCGGCGCTGCAGCAACATGGAATGCAGTAGCGCCGTGTCGCGGGCGGCGTCCTTTGTGTCAGCTTCGAGTTTCTTCTTGGCCATGGAAAGCATCAGGGTGACAGCGTACGGAGCGAGCGGGTCGTGGCGTAGAGAAGCGCACGGGGCGCGGCATGGTTACATGCGGTGGGCGCGAGGCAACGCACGCCTCACGTTGAACTCACTCCGGCTGCCTGTACCTGTTCCCAGGCGTGATACGACGAGCGCACGAGCGGGCCACTCTCGACGTGCCGAAAACCAAGCTCCATGCCGATTTCATAGAAGCGACGGAAATCATCGGGGGTGACGTAGCGGTCGAGGGCCACGTGACCCTCCGACGGGCGCAGGTACTGACCCAACGTGAGAACATCCACATCCACCGCGCGTAGATCCTTCATGACGGCCACGACTTCCTCGTTCGTCTCGCCCATGCCCAGGATCATACCCGTCTTGGTGGGGATGTGCGGTGCGAGGCGTTTCGCGGCGGTGAAGATTCCCATCACTCGCTGATAGCGCCCGCCCGGCCGGCATTTCTTGTAGAGACGCGGCACCGTTTCCGTGTTGTGATTGTAGATGTCCGGCGCTGCCTCGAGCACGGTGCGGATGGACTCCTCCTTTCCCTGAAAATCGGGGACGAGCACTTCCACCGACATCCCGGGATTGCGGAGTTTGATCTGCCGAATGGTCTCCGCAAAGGCCCACGCTCCGAAGTCGGGCAGGTCGTCGCGATCCACCGAGGTCAGGACCACATGCTGCAGCTGCATCGTCGTCGCGGCTTCAGCGACGCGTTCGGGCTCGGAGGGATCGAACCTGGGCGGCCTGCCGTGCGCCACGGCGCAATACGCGCAATTCCGTGTACACACGTCGCCCAAAATCATGAAGGTGGCGGTGCCGTGCTCCCAGCACTCACCGACATTGGGACAGTGCGCTTCCTCGCAGACCGTGTGAAGATCGAGGTCCCGCATCAACTGTTTCAAACGCAGGTAGTTCGGCCCCCCGGGCGCCTTCACCTTCAGCCAGGACGGCTTTCGTTCGGGCAGCGCCGTCGCCCGATGGCGACCCATGATCTGGTACAGACTCTCAGCCATTACGGGTAGCCGGACAGACGATCGGACTGTGGTGTCGGGCGTCGGAACAAACCAGCAGCGACGGTCCGGCAGGGGGAGCGCCGACGACGCGGAGGCTGCTCGAGCCCCAACGGAATCGCGGTTCGTGCGAACAATAACGATCGGGTTTCTCGGAGGTAAGTGAGCATAACCGTCGAGCCGACTTTTCAGCGGTTATATCGAGAATCGCTGGCAAGAGAACAAGGCGAGCGAACCGTCCGTTCGTTCCCCGGCGAGCATGTCGCCCAGCTCGCTGGCGGCCCACGGGGCCAGAAGAATGCCGTTGCGGGAAAAGCCGCAGGCATACACGAGTTGGGGAACGTCCGGGTCGGGGCCCAGGATGGGCAGCTCGTCGGGCGTGACCGGCCGCAAGCCCGCCCAGTGTTCGATCACTTTCGCCTCCGAAAGGGCCGCAATGGCTCGGGTGGCGATCGAACGGAGCGCATTGCCTCCCTCGTGTGTTGTCTCATTCGCGAACCCGACCGCCTCGCTGGTCGCACCCACCAGTAGCGTTTCTCCCCGCGGAACGAGGTAACCGCCGCACGCGTACGTGACGTGCCGGATTGGAAGACCGTCCAGGCGCAGCAGCTGTCCGCGTAGCGGGCGCACCGGCAGACGCGTCGGCAACCCCGACAGACTCGCTGCCCATGCCCCCGTCGCGAGGATCATGCGCGGGGCTTCGAAGCGCGACGCACCCGCGGTCGTCACCGTGGCCATGCCGCGCGGGAAGGCCACTCGCACGACAGTGTCCTGGAGCCTGTCAATCCGCTGCTCACGCTCCACGGCGACGTCGAGTGCCCGCATCAGGGTTACGTTGTCCACGGCGCCATCGAACCGGTGCAGCACGGCGCCCGGATGGCCAGCCAACGCTGGCTCGAGCCTGGCGAGGTCGCGATCATCAAGGCACAGCGCGGTGAGGGCGGCTTGGCTGGCCAGCTCTTCCCAATGCACCCGCGTTTCCGCGAGCTGAAGGATCCCGTTGCGATCCAGCGGGACGGGGATACCGGTCCGATCGCACAGGTCCGCGAGGAACTCCGGGTAGAGGTCTCGCGCCCTGACGGCCACCGATTTCGCATCGAGCGACAGGCCTTCCACGGATGGCGCCAGCATGCCGGCGGCCTCTCGAGACGCCGCCCCTGGCCGAGTCGCGTCGATCACCGTGACCGCGAGTCCGCGCCGAGCTGCGGCCAGGGCCGTCGTCAGCCCCGCGATACCGCCGCCCACGATCAGCACGTCGGTCGATCTGGTCATCCGGGAAGCCGACGTCTTGCGCGCGGGCAGGTCATGGGCGCAATCTCACCTGGCGGCGTCGCGGGTTCCAGAGCCGCGCCGCTTCGCGACGTGAAACCTCACCGGGACGTCGCGCGTACGGAGGTCAGACTCGTTCTGGAGAAAGCCCCATGTTCCGCACCATCTTCATGATCGGCCTGTTCGCACTCGGCGGGCTGTTTCTCCTCAAGCTGATCTTCGGCCTTGGATTCGGCCTGCTCGGCTGGGTAATCGGATTTGCCATCAAGGCGGCGATCGTTGGCGCGCTGATTTACCTTGTCATCCGGATCTTCAGTCCCGACACCGCGCGGCGGCTCAGGGAAAAGTTCTCAGGTTCGAGCTACTGAGAAAATCGACGACGCGGATCGCGCGGATCAACAGCGCGGACTCGCCCGGATATTACCTCGTCTCACCCTCGAGCGCCTCGACGACTGCCCACGCCAGTAGCGGCACCATGATTTCATGGTGTCCGGTGATCTCGTAGCCCTTGCCGCTTTGCAGCGTCGGTCGCTGCACGACGTTCACGCGCGGGCGGTAGTGGCGCTGCATGTCGAGATCGACGGTAGTGAAGTGTTGCGGCTTGCCGTCGTCCAGATTGCGAGCGATGGTGAGGGCCTTGAGGAACACCTCAGGCATGATCACCGCACTTCCCAGGTTCAGCACCACCCCGCCGTCATCTATGCTGACCAGGGAATGGGCGAGTCGTCGAAAGTCGCGGTGGCTCGTGTCGCCGATCGCGGCGCCGTTCGCGGCCGGATGCTGATGAATGATCTCCGCGCCTAGCGCCGCGTGCACCGTGACGGGGACGCCAAGGCGTCGCGCATGGAGCATCAGCGACAATTCCGGATTCGCCAAGTGCGGTGCCTCGTCGAGCGCGAGTCCGAGCGCCTCGCCCATCCCCCGTTGCTCGCGCATGCCCCGGACGAATGCCGCGTTCATCTCGCTACCGGTCTCGTGCGCCATACCGAAGGTGCCGCGTTCGAGGCCGGCGGCCACGTCCTCCGAGGTCGCTCCGAAGCGCGCGATTTCGAAGTCGTGGATGGCCGCGGAGCCGTTCATCGCGACGTGCGTGATCACCCGCCGTCGCAGCAGGTCGATCAGGACCGGTGCCAGACCGGTCTTCACGATATGCCCGCCGAGCATCACGACCACGCCACGCTCGCGGCGCGCGGCATGGGCGATGGCCGACACCACGGCCCGAAAGTCCCGGGCGACGAGTACGTCCGGCAGCGCATTGAGAAACGCACCGAACGAGTGGTCGCCGTTTGGCGGGTGCGCAAAGTCGCGCGCGCTCACCTTGTTGGGACGGACCGCCACGGGAACGGTACGCACGTTGGCGAGGTTCGCCTCGCCGTACACGTCGGGGGCTGTCACCGAAGTGGGGTCGCTGACCCGGCCTGCACGTGATGGTACGATGTCAGATACAGGTTGATGGACCCGAACGGGAGACCGGACTTCATCTGCAGCATGATGTGGCTCGCGTCGTCGGAAAGCCAGATTTCGGCGTGACCGTTCTCGCTGAATATGCCTGGCGTCTTGATGATGGGCTGCAGGACGATTGCGCTGAATCTGCCCGCCGGAACGGTAATGGTGTCCCGACGCACGACCTTGATCGTGACCGGATTGCGATCGGGCTTGAAATAGCGGTCGAACGAGTAGGTCTGGCCCACGACGAGCGGAATGCTTCGGATGAAATACAGGAACGCGCCGTCGTCCAGGGGGCTCTTGACGCTGGCCTGTGCGGAATCGCGATCTTCGGTGTAGACGCCCCGTTCCGGAAACATGTTGTACGTGTGCTCCACGTCCCGGCGTCCTTCGTTCTGGTCCTTTCTGAATCGGAGCGAGTTGCCGGTGGCCCGGTCGATCCAGCTTTCAAATGTATCATCGACGTTGTACACGAACCGCAGTCCCGCGTGTACCTGGAAAACGGTGTGCCACGTCTCGCGTCCGCGAACGTCCTGAATGCCCGCGACCTCCATGGAGCCAGAGCCGACGTGGAGCTTGCCGAAGCGGACGTCGTATTCGAGGTACTCGCCCACGCCATACGGCACGTGCATCGCCTCGTCTTTGCCATCCTGCGCGTACGACGCCGCGGCGAGAATGACGACGAGGGCCAACGCAATTCCACTGGCGCGACGGCGCAGCGACGTCATGCGCGGCTGGCGCGGACGCTCCGACCGCGGGCACTGCGCGCGAAACGAAACAGATTCAGCGCGTCGCTCCACGTCCGAACGCGCGTCTCGCGCTCCCGCACATCGTAGCGCGGCGCGAGTTGCACGCTTTCAATGCGGCGCGCGTGCGGGCCGGCGCGCAGCAGGAGGTCCACGTTGGCGCTCCATCCGCCGCCCGTGACGAGAGGATCGTTTCCACGTTCCTTGATGAGGTCGCGGATGACCGAGACACGAATGAGGCGAAGCGAGCCAAACGGATCCCGGACACCCGCCACCGAGACGAACGGGCGCACGACCCACGGCGCCAAGCGCCGGAGGGTGCGCACTGGCTGGGGTACCGTGAGCGGGTCTGCGGGGCGTTCCCCCACCACGATGTCGGCGCCGCCATCGAAGCGCTTGATCAGCTCAGGCAGTCCCTCCGGCTGATCCGTGAAGTCCGCCTGCAGCAGCACGACCGCGTCGCGACGCGGATACCGCGTACGGCGGGACGCTTCGCGGCAGAGGGCGTCCACGGCCGCCGCATAGCCGACACGGACGCCTCCCAGCACCGTCAGAGGCATGACCTTGTGGTACGGCTCGAGCGTGGCGGCCGTTGCGTCGGTGCTGCCGTCATCGTAGACGATGACCTCGTATTCGCGGGGCTGGTCCTGAAACACCTTGCGCAGCCGCCACAGCAGGAGACCAACGGTGGGAGCCTCGTTGTACGTCGGAATGCAGAAGTACAGCACTGGTCCTCGTGAACGCGTGAGGGTGGGTCGGGGAAAGTTAGGCGCGTCTCCGTGACGCTCGCCACCCTCGACGAAGTTCGCGGGGCTGCTGAATGATACTCCGCACGCACCGTCGCGTTCGGGACGGGCGCGTGAACGACTGCCGCGAATTGGGGTCACGGCAGCACACGAGCGCGGCGAGTGCCAGGAATGTCGCCACTCCCGTTCTGGTTCGTCGATCCAGAACGGCCTCCGTGATGCCGACACTGTGAAGAAACGATGGATCAGCCAATGACCGGAGGTGGAACGTGATTCTCGCAGATACGCGCCATCATCTCACGCGCGACGACGCGGCACTGGCCGCGCGGCTGATCTGCCGCGATTCAGGCGAACTCGCGGAAGTGGAGCAGCAGCTAGGCGATCGCGGCATCGATTCCGTGCTCGATGATCCGCGCCTCCCCACCGCGCTCCTCCGATCGAGTCAGGGCGCGTGCGCGTCGCTACGGCTGTTCGTGTACGTCATGGTGCGGCAGGCACTCCGTCGCGTCGGCGAGGAGGATCGCATGCTCGCCGACTACGCCGCATCGATTTTTCTGCATTTCGGGGAGCGCGACCGCGCGCACCGCGTGGCGCCGTCGGACGATCAGGTGTACGTCACGCTCGCCGATCTCGCCGCAGACGTGGACGATCCGGACGGGCGCCGGAGTTTTCTGGTGCGGACGCACCTGGGCAACTACGCGCTCTGGCTCAGCGGGCTCTATCCGGACCACGTGGAGCATCGCCGGTGGCGACGCGGCGGTCCCGATCTGGAATACTACGAAGAGATGGGGGCTCGCGGCTTCCGTCTGGCTGCGGACCATCGGCTCGCGGCCGACCATGGGCTGGCGACGCTCTATGCCACGGCCGCGGAACGCTTCGGGCTCCTGCGCGCGGCGCTCAATGACGTAAGCGACGCTCTACTTTTCCCTCATGGACATTCGCCCGAGCGGCTGATGCGCCAGGTGACGAACGAAGCGCGCTGGCGTCGTCTGAACTGACCCTGGCTCGATTCGCCGCCGCCGCGAACGCCGCGAAAAGGTCGCGATCCCACGGCTCTGGTGTATCAATGAGTTCTTCCGGATGCCATTGTACGCCAACCATGCACCAGTCGTCGCCCTGCCACTCCACTCCTTCGATCACACCGTCTGGCGCGTGGGCTACTGCAGACAGTCCGGCCGCAAGTCGTCCGATCGCCTGATGGTGAAACGAATTCACGGTGAGTTGCTGGGTACCGAGGGCCGCGGCGAGACGAGAGTCTGCCGTGACGTGCATGTCGTGCACGCGTTCATGCCGAGGCCAGTCTCCGTCGTGCGGCAGCGCGCCGGGCCACTGGGTGGGGATGTCCTGCACGAGGGTTCCGCCCAGCGCCACATTGACGACCTGGATACCGCGGCAGATCGCGAGCGTGGGCAGGCATCGCGCCTGCGCCGCAAGGACGAGGGCGAGCTCCAGTGCGTCGCGTTCACGATGGACGTCGCCAAGGCGGTGATGCGGGAACGCATCATACCGCTGCGGCTCGACGTCCTCGCCTCCGGTGAGCAGCAGACCGTCCATTCCATCCAGCAGGGAGTCGGCCTGCGCCGCGTCGATGACGGGAAGCATGTACGGGCGAAGTCCGACCGCGACCATGGCGTTTGCGTACGACGCATTGGCGCGAATGCGCAACACGCCGCGAATGACTTCCGTGGTGGCAGTGACAGCGACGGGAGAGCGCAGACGCCTCGATTGGTGGAGGTTGCCTTGAACGGAACGGTTCCTGTATCCTAAGCGCTCGCATCATTCGGCTCCAGCGCCGCGCGAACTGCCCTGCCCGCTCTCGCGAGACATCCCATGTTCGAGTCGTTTCGTCAAGCATTGAACGAACTGATGGACCGCGCCACGCCGCCTGAGGTGCGTCGCGAGGGCCTCGCGCGCATGAAGGACACCTTGGTCATGGCCCGCATGGGACTCGACGACCTTCGAAAGGGGGTCACCATCACGCGGCAGCGATTGGACGCGGAACTCCGAGAGTTGGAGACCATGCGGCGCCGAAAAGGACTGGCAACCGGAATAAACGACCAGGAAACACTGGCGCTCGCGGAGAAATACGAGATGCACCATTCGGAGCGCGCCGACGTACTCCGTCGAAAGCTGGAGGCGCAGGAAGCGGAGCTCGCGATCGCCGAACGAGACGTGGGGGAGATGACGGCGGAATTCACGACCGCGATGGCCGGCGGCTCCGTGGCCGGCGGCTCCGTCGCCGGAGGAGCGCTGGGCGTGGACCGGGCGGCGAGGGCGGAAGCGGACGCCGTGATCGACAACGGCACGAACGTGGCCGACGAGATCGACGCGATCGGACGAGCGGGAGCACGGGCGGCGCGAGAAGCAGAAGCCGACCGCCAGCTCGCCGAGTTGAAGCGCCGGATGGGGAAGTAGCGCGCGGTGTGGAAGCACTTGCCGCCACGGGCGCTGTCGCTCGCGGTTCTGCCGTTCGCGTCCATATGGGGACAGCGTCCCGGACCGCCCGCCAGGCCCCCTATTGCGCCGTCCGGCCGGCCGACCGTGCCGTGCACCGGCCAGCGCATCGACGATATCGTGGTGTTCTCCACCGCACCGTCGGTGGCGAACCTGAAACGCGTGCCGGTGATCGCGACCATCGCGCGCACCGTGCACATGACCACCAAGCCCGAAGTGATCCGCCGGTATCTGCTGCTCGAACCAGGGGCGCCATGTTCCGAGCTGAGGCGCGCGGAATCCGAGCGCATTCTCCGAGCGCAGCCCTTCATCACTGACGCGGATGTGTTCGTCATCGAGAACGACGGCGGGGGCGTCGATCTCGAGGTCCGGACGAGCGACGAGGCGTCGATCGTGATTGGCGGAAGCTTTCGCGCCCGGTCGCCGATCGTCCCATTTCTACTGCTTGGAAACGCGAATCTTGGTGGCGAAGGAGTGTTCCTGTCCGGCTCGTGGCGCAACGGCGACGGATTTCGCGACGCCTTCGCGGGACGGCTCACGGATCACCAGTTCCTTGGCCGCCCCTGGGAACTCAATCTCGAGGGCGAGCGAGCTTCGTTGGGTGGTTCGTGGCGCGCTGACTGGAAAAAGCCCTTTCTCACCGATCTCCAGCGCACCGCATGGCGCATCCGAGGCGGCATGATGAAGGGCTACAACGAGCTGCGTCTGCCCAATGGCGACGTTCCCACGATCGCGCTGGAACGTTCCTTCTTCGACATCGGCGGCATCGTGCGCGTCGGCCAACCCGGCCGGCTGGGACTCTTCGGTCTTTCGCTGTCCGGGGACGACGAGAATCCGGGCAATCGCTTGATCATTCCGGAACGCGGGGTCTTTCGGGACATCGGCCCGTCGCCGGTCGCGTATTCGCCCCATCGCATCGCCAGGGCCAACCTGCTGGCGGGCATCCGTGACATTTCGTTCATGCGCACGGAAGGGCTGGACGCCCTGACCGCCACGCAGGACGTTGCGCTCGGCTTTCAACTGGGCACTCAGGTGGGCCGGTCGCTGTCCGCGCTCGGATCGCGGGAGGATGACGTCTTTCTCGCCGCGGACTTCTACCTCGGCATCTCCACTGGCGTCAGCACGCTGCGCATCCAGGCGCAGGGAGAAGGACGTCGCGGAATCGGGTCGTCACCCTGGGACGGCGTGCTCTCAACGGGGCGCCTGACGCACTATGTCAAGCTCTCGCCGAATCACCTGAACCAGGTGACCGTGGAATGGAGCGGCGGCTTCCGTCAACGCATTCCGTTTCAATTGTTGTTCGGTCTGCCCGACGGCGGCGTGCGCGGCTTCGAGAAATCGGGACTGGGTGGCGGTCAGCGCGTGGTGGCTCGGATGGAACAGCGCTACGTCTTGGGCCGCGTCTTCGACGTGGCGGACGCCGGCGTGGCCTTCTTCAGCGATCTGGGGCGGCAATGGGCCGGTGACGTGCCGCTCGGGCTCTCCACCGGGTACAAGTCATCCGTGGGTATCAGCCTGCTGGCCGCACTGCCCCCGCGCTCCTCGCGCATGTGGCGCGCCGATTTCGCCGTGCCGGCCAGTGGCGGCGCGAATTCGCGCTGGACGCTCCGGCTCACGAACGTGGACCGCACGCAATTCGTGTTTCGTGAGCCGAGGGATGTGGACGAGGGACGCGAGTTGACGGTGCCGTCGTCGATTTTCGCGTGGCCGTGAGCGAAGGGCGCGTCAGCAACCCTGCATCAAATTGCACGACTCCGCATCATGCGACGAATTGGAACGACGAGCAGCGCCAAGGCAAAGGACGCGACGAACAATGACGTTGCCGTGCGCTGGAACAGCGCGGGCATCTCGGCAAGCTTCTCGGGATCGACGTTCCCGCCGATGAGACCCGCCACCAGGTTGCCAAGGGCGATGGACATGAACCACACCCCCATCATCTGACCAACGAATCGATGGGGCGCGAGCTTGGTGACGGTACTGAGTCCCACGGGGCTCAACGCGAGCTCGCCGACCACCTGCAGCAGGTACGTCACGAGCAGCCAGACCATCGACACGCGCACGCCGTTTCCACCGCCCGCAATCACATGGTTCGTGGCGGCGACCATGATCAGGTACGATACGCCCGCGGAAAAGAGTGCGAACGCAAACTTGGTGGGACTCGACAGGTCGATGCCACGCTTCGCGAGTCCGAGCCACACCGCTGCGAACACCGGCGACAGCGCGATGACGAAGAACGGCGTCGCCGACTGCAGCCAGAGGGTCGGCATCTCCCAGCCGAAGATGTGACGGTCGGTGAAGTCACGCGCGAACAGGTTCAGCGATGTGGGCGCCTGCTCGTACGCCGACCAGAACGTGGCTGAGAACACGAAGAGGACAACGATCACCACCGTACGCTTGAGTTCGTCCCTGTCCAATCCGGCCCACAAGAAGAGATACAGGAAGTAGGACACGGCCAGCACGCCGATGAAGATCGTCATGTTCTCGGCGATCTTGACAGGGTTCACCGGGACCACGCCCACCATCGCGAGCGCCACGACCACCGCGGCGAGCGATAAGCCCACGAGCGTGATGGTGCGCACGCGTCGTTGCTGCTCGGGCCCCACCGACGGCGACAGTCCGATTGGTCCGAGACTCGCACCCTCGCGTGTTCGGAACACGATCAGCCCGAACAGCATGCCGACGCCCGCCGCACCGAATCCCCAGTGCCAGCCCACCCGCTCGCCGAGCGCGCCGGTGATGAACGGCGCGATGAACGCGCCGAGGTTGATGCCCATGTAGAAAATCGAGAATCCTGAGTCGCGCCGCGCGCCACCCTCGGGATAGAGATCGCCGACAATCGCGGAGATGTTCGGCTTGAGCATCCCTGTTCCCATCACGATGAGAATCAGGCCTAGAAAGAACGCCTGGCGGGCGAAGACCGCCGAAAGCGCAATGGCCAGGTGGCCCAGGGCGATCAGCACGCCGCCGTAGAAGATCGAACGCCGGAGCCCCAGCCAGCGATCCGCGATCCACCCGCCCGGCAGCGACGCGAGATACACCGACGAGGCATAGATGCCAACAATCGCCGCCGCCGATTCGCGGGAAAAGCCGAAGCCGCCGCTCGACATCGCGGCCGTCATGAACAGGATCAGGAGCGGTCTGATTCCGTAGTACGAGAATCGCTCCCACATCTCGGTAAAGAACAGGGTGGACAGGCCGCCGGGCTGCCCAAAGAAGCTGCGGTCATCTGTAATGCGCCGGACGTCGTCCGGCGCGTTCCCCATCGCCGGCGCCGTTGCCCCTGGAGTCGCGGTCATTCGCTCGCTGGAGAGGAGTGGGAAGTATCGAGGCTGCGGTGGAGTGCTGCGCGCGGAATGTAGAACTCGGGCGGCGATGCGCCACCGGCCGCACGTTGCGCCTCCCAGCTCACCGCCGTGGGCGTCTGCTTGATGCACGCCGCCCAATGCCCGGGCGCCTTCTCCTCCAGCGGAGGTACGATTGCGGCACAGGCCGCATCGCGCGCTGGATGCTGACATCGCGGATGAAAGACGCAACCCGACGGCGGGTTGGCGGGCGACGGCACGTCGCCCGCGAGAAGGATGCGCTCGCGCTTGACGCCGGGATCCGGCGCGGGCACTGCCGACAGCAGCGCCTGCGTATACGGCATCGTCGGAGTGCTGAACAGGGCGTCAACGGGCGCGTGCTCGACGATATGGCCCAGATACATCACCGCGACCCGGTCCGCGATGTGCTCCACCACAGAGAGGTCGTGTGCGATGAACAGGTAGGCGAGCCCGCGATCTCGCTGCAGATCCTGAAGCAGATTCACCACTTGGGCCTGGACGCTCACGTCCAGCGCACTGACCGGCTCGTCGCACACGATGAAGCGTGGTTCCACGGACAGTGCGCGGGCGATGCCGACGCGTTGCCGCTGCCCGCCTGAGAATTCATGGGGGTAGCGAGTGGCATACTCCGGCCGCAGGCCGACTTCCTCGAGCAGTTGGCGGACACGCGCATCCGCTGCGGACCCCTCGGCAAGACGATGAATCGTCAGCCCCTCGCGCACGATCGCGCCGATGGACATGCGCGGATTGAGTGACGAAAAGGGATCCTGAAAGACGATTTGCATCTTGCGGCGCACTCGGCGCAGGTCGCCGGCTCCAAGCGCCAACAAGTCGTCGCCTTCGAAGTACACGGAACCCGATGTGGGCTCGACGAGCCGAAGCACGGCGCGGCCAGTGGTGGACTTGCCGCACCCGGATTCTCCCACGAGGGCCAGCGTTTCGCCCGCCGCGACGTCGAAGGAGACCCCGTCCACGGCGCGAACCTGGCCGCTGATGTTCCCGAACACTCCCCGCTTGATCGGGAAGTACTTCGTCAGGTCACGAACGACGAGCAATGGTTGGTCGTGCGTCATGCGGAAGCGACTCCGCTGGCCGCCGCCAGCGGCGTGTGCGGATGCGCCCTACGGTTAGGCTCCTCGGCGAGATGGCACCGCGACTGGTGACCGGAGCCGAGCTGATACAGCGGCGGATGGTCCTTGGCACAGCGATCCCACGCGAACGCGCAGCGCTCCCGAAAGCGACAGCCAACAGGCCACGCGGTCGGCGCCGGCACGGTACCGGGAATCGTCGCGAGACGCTCGGCGCCGCGACCCACGCGAGGCATGGCGCCCAGGAGTCCTTCGGTGTACGGATGATGGGCGTGCGCGAAGAGTTCCACCGTCGTCGATTCCTCCACGACTTCCCCCGCATACATCACGATGACCCGCGAGCAGTTCTCGGCCACGACGCCCAGGTCGTGCGTGATGAGGAGCACGGACGTTCCAAGGCGTCGCGTGAGGTCCGCAAGCAGTTCCAGGATCTGCGCCTGGATGGTGACGTCGAGCGCCGTGGTGGGTTCGTCGGCGATGATGAGCGCCGGATTCATCACGAGCGCCATCGCGATAACCACGCGCTGGCGCATGCCCCCGGACAGCTGATGCGGGTATTCGGTGGCGCGCTGCGCCGGGTCTGGAATGCCCACGAGTGCGAGCATCTCCACCGCTTTCGCGGCGGCACTCCTCCGCGAGGCGCCTGCGTGGATGCGGGCCACTTCCGCAATCTGATCGCCGACCGTGAAGACGGGATTGAGCGCCGTCATCGGCTCCTGAAACACCATCGCGATACGGTTGCCGCGCACGTGCTGCATGTCGCGCTCGGCGAGGGCCAGGAGATTCGTTCCTTCAAAGCGGATGGCACTCCCCGCCTCGATGCGGCCCGGTGGGCGCACGAGCCTGAGAATGGACAGCGCGGTAACACTCTTGCCACAGCCCGACTCGCCCACGACGCCCAGTGTCTCGCCGGCGTGCAGTTGAAAGGATACGCCATCCACGGCGCGAGCGATGCCCGCCTCTGTGGAGAAGGACGTATGGAGAGTTTCGATCTCGAGCAGAGGAGGCGTCATGCCGTGATGAGCGGAGTGTCGTCGTCGCGTAAGGGCTGAAGCTGCCGTGGGTCGAGCGCATCCCGCAAGGCGTCGCCCAGCGCATTGCAGGCGAACGCGGTCACCAGGATGGCGAGTCCAGGGAAGAGCGTGAGCCACCATTGATCGGACATGCGTTCCGCGCCGTCCTGGATGATGGAGCCCCAACTCGCTTGCGGTGGGCGCACGCCGATGCCGAGATACGACAGGCCCGCTTCGAGCAGGATGACGTTGCCGATGGCGAGCGTCGAAGTGACGATGGCGGGCCCTACCACGTTGGGCAGCACGTGTCTGGTCACGATGCGCCACGAGGACATGCCGAGCGCGCGGGCGGCCATCACGAAATCGGCATCGCGGACTGTCAGCGCTTTCGCACGGACGAGCCGGCTCACTCCGAACCACGCCACGCTGGCGATGAGGAGTGTGAGCGCCACGATCCCCACGTCGCCCCAGAGCGCGGCAACCACGATGATGTAGAGCAGCGGCGGAATCGAAAAGGCGGCGTCCACCAGCCGCATCAACACCGAATCGACCGGTCCACCGAAATAGCCTGCGATGACGCCAACGAGCGTCCCAAAGGTCATCGCCATCGCCACAGCCGCGAGCGCGATGGTGAGCGAGACCCGCGAGCCGAACAGCATGCGAGAGAGCACGTCGCGGCCGAAGGGGTCCGTGCCCAGCCAATGCGCGCTGGACGGCGCCTGCCCGGCAAGCTGCACGATGTCGAGCTGGGCATCGGGCTTGTATGGCGCGATCAGGGGAGCGGTCAGCGCGGCCACGGCCATGAACGCCAGCACGCCGAGGCCGATCCACACGCGACGATCGCGGAGCAGACGGTGGCGCACGCCGATTGCCGGCATCACCGCGATCGGTGCCGGATGAGCGTCCACACTAGCGCAACCGGATACGAGGGTCTGCCGCGGCCATGACGAGGTCCGCCACCAGTGCTCCCGTAACGACGATGACGCTCATGAAGAGCACGCCGGCGGTGACCAACGGGTAGTCGCGCGCGGCCACCGCAGTCACGGTTACGTAGCCCATACCCGGCCACGAGAAAACTTTCTCGACAAAGATCGAACCCGACGCGAACACGGCGATATTCGCGAAGAAGATCGTAATGGTTGGCAACAGCGCATTGCGAAACGCGTGTCGGCGTACGGCCGCACGCCAGCTCAGCCCCTTTGCCAGCGCCGTGCGCATCCAGTCGCTCGAGAGGACCGACACCAGTTCTCCGCGCTGGTGACGCGCCACCACGGCGGACGAGAGTACGGTGAGAGTGAGCACCGGGAGCACGAGATGCTTGAGGGAGTCGAGCAGCTGCTGCGGCGGCGTCATGTAGTCGTACAGGACGGCATCGTGCAGTCCGCCAGGCGGAAACAGGCGAAGCCGCAGGGAAAAGAGCAACAGGACCATGAGCGCCAGCCAGAAGTCCGGCACGGAATAGAGCAGTAGCAGCACGCGGCCGAGCCACCGGTCCCGCGACCCGTTCGGCTGCTCGGCCTGGAGCACTCCCACGGCAATGCCGAACGCAAAGCTGAGGAGGAGCGCCATTCCGGAGAGCAGGAGAGTGCGCGGGATGGCGTCTGCGAACACGTCGCGAACCGGACGCCGCTGTGAAAAGGAGAACCCGAGGTCCCCGTGCGCGACGAGTCTCACCCAGCGCACGTACTGCTCGCTCACAGGCCGGTCGAGCCCATACTCGGCCCGCCAGTGCTGGCGGATTGCTTCGGTGACGTTCGGGCCTTGAAGCGACGAGCCGATCGGGTCGCCCGGGGCGAGGTGCACGACCATGAACGACAGCGTCGTGATGAAGGCGACAACGCCGAGCGCTTGCAGAGCCCGTAGGACGAGGTACCGCCTCACCGGCTATGGCGTGGGCCGCAAGCCGATCTTGTCACGTGCGTTCCGCTCATTCGCAGGAATCCACCAGTTGGCAAGATCCGCAAAGTACGCGTCGGCGCGAAATGGGGTGGTGTGAATGCGCTTGCTGATGCCGGCGATGGTGGGCGTCTCATACAGCCAGATGCCGGCGGCGTCGTCCATGATGGTTTCGAACGCGCGCCGCGCGTACGCCTTCTTTCGCGCCGGATCGAACGCGGTGGTCGCGCTGTCGAACAGCGCGTCCACGGTGGGATTGGTATACGACGTGTGGTTCGTTCCCTCGCTCCCGATGCCGGCAGTCGTCCAGCTCTGCTTGAAGCCGGACACGCTCGGGTCCGTGTTGAAGCTCTCCATTTCTGCGTCGAAATTGTGCGATGTGATCTTCGCCAGGTAGCTCGGGAAGTCGGACTCGTCGAGCTTCACGGACGCGCCGACGCGGCGGAATGCGTCCTGGAGGAGCACCGCGTACTTGTGGCGCGCCGAGCTGGAACTGGGTGACGTGACGGCGAACTCGAGCCGCCGACCGTTCTTCGCACGAATCCCATCGGGACCGGCCAGCCACCCCGCCGAGTCCAGCAGGGCCTTTGCCTTGGTGGTGTCGTACGGAATCTGTGGCAGCGTCGTGTCCGACGCCACGGGCATCGAATGCGGAAACGGCCCGTACGCGACGCTCGCGATCGTGTCGAACACGTTCTTCAGCATCGCACGGCGGTCCACGGCCATGGCGAGTGCGCGGCGAACGGCCCGTTCTCCC
This sequence comes from Gemmatimonadaceae bacterium, assembly GCA_025362035.1. Taxonomy (GTDB): domain Bacteria; phylum Gemmatimonadota; class Gemmatimonadetes; order Gemmatimonadales; family Gemmatimonadaceae; genus AG11. The sequence goes on from JANYIN010000182.1 coordinate 21,834, forward strand.
AGCACCGGATGCGGATGGCCCGGCGACGCGGGGTCGATCGCATTCATCGCGAGATAGTTGTATCCGAGACTCGGCAGTCGCACGGCCCGGCGGGCGGTGTCGCCGTTCAGGCGTGTGACCTGCTCGGCGCGGAGGTTCTCGAACAGGTCGGCATCCCCGGCGAAGAAGCGGGTGACCGCGGCATTGAAGTCCGGCGCGATGCTGAACACCACGCGATCGAGCTTGGGGCGGCCGCGGTAGTTGAGGGTATCGGCAACGAGCTCCAGGCGAGCGCCCGCCTCCCACTTCGCCAGACGGAACCGGCCGGAGCCGATGCCGCGCCGCCCCACCTCCGCGGTCTTCAACTGCGCCACGGGCGTGTTGGCGAGAATGTGCTCCGGCAGAATGGAGACCTGGTACACGAGGTCGTAGAACTGGTCCGGCACCCGCTTCTTGAAGTAGGCAACCGCCGTGAGCGAGTCACGCACCGAGATCGAGTCGATGTTGGTGATGAGAGGCTGCGCTTGCGAGCCGAGCGCGGGGTCCTTGATGAGATTCACGCTGAACTTCACGTCGTTCGCTCGCACCGGCTGTCCATCGTGCCACTTCGCGTGGGGATTGATGTGGAACGCGATGGAGAGGGAGTCGGCCGACCACTCCCATCGTTCCGCCAGCACAGGAGTGAAGCCCTTGTCGCCGACGGTATTGAGATCCGCCCCGATGTCCGCCAGGCGATCGTAAAGGAGGTCGGTGACCTCGTGATCCGTGATGCTCGACATGAGCGGCGGAAGCAGCGTCGCCGCGTCCGATGGAGTCGCGATGACGATCGTGCCTCCGAAGTTGCCGGGGCCGCCGTTGGACGCGGTATCTGTGCCCTTGCACGCGAGGACCGCGATGACGATGACGAACGGCATGAGCCGCTTCACGTGGCGGAGCGACAGGCAGTGTGAGCGAGGCATGTTCGTGGATGGATGACGGGAATGCGGCGCAACGTCGGGAGTATCGGTGCTGCCCCGACAAACATTGACGCTCGCGTTCGTGGCGACGTCACCGGCGCCAGGTCCACGATGGATCATGATAGTGCCCGATAACCGCAGCGACGTCCAGTGAGCGCACATCGTGCTCGGCCAGCGGCTCCGCAGATGGATCGACCGTCCGCCGCACGACGGTGAACATCGCATCCGCCACCTCCTTCGCGTCGGGGGATCGGCCGAGCAGTGCGTGCAGGGAGGCGGGAGGGGGCACGTCCGCGGACGGCGACCGCATCAGCTCGGGGATGATGGATTGATCGTCATCGACGATGATGGAGCCGTGCTGGAGGAGCGCGCCTGCCTCCCGCCACTGCGCGCTACCCACCAGCTTGCGCCCCGTGGCCACGATCTCGCCTGCGGACGGTTCGGCGAAGCAGGGCGGCGGCCCGGGCGCGCGGGCGCGCGACGTCGGACGCGCGATGGACGCGTTCACGCCGAGCGCCGCCAGTCCGCTCAACAGCAGCGCATTGATGCGGCTGTATGTCGCACCGAGCGTCTCGGCAAGATGGCAGGGCGACGTCACGCTGTACGTGATTTCGCGGTGGTGGAGTAGTGCGCGTCCCCCCGTGGGGCGCCGCACCACGACGATACCGCGTCGGGCGAGCGCGTCGTCGTCGTAAACGCCCCGCGCCCGTTGGTTGCGGCCGAGCGACAGCGTGGGCACCGCCCACGTGTAGATGCGCAGAACCGACTCGCCCGTGGTCCGCGCGCGCTGCATCAACGCATGGTCCACCGCCATGTTCTTCGGCCCGTCTGTTGGGGGGGAGAGCAGGAGGCGCCAGCGCATGGTTCTCATCGCTATTATCAGGGGACCGCGCGGAAGAACCGCGCTTGACCCCGAAGATAACTTGTGGGCAGGCCTCCACACTTCCGCCGCATCCACCGGCGCGCTGTCCGCGCCTGAGGTTCTATGACGACCATTACGCGCTCTGCGCCGCCGAGCGGTGATTCCTTCGTGCCCCGCCACGTCGGCCCGAGCGAAGCTGACGTGCAGGTAATGTTGGGGCAGCTTGGCTATCCCACGCTGGATGACCTGATCGACGCGACCATCCCGCCTGCCATCCGACTCGGGCGCCCCCTGGCGATCCACGCCGGGCGCACCGAGCACGAGGCGCTCGAAGCCATGCGCGTGATCGCCACGAAGAACAAGGTCTTTCGCTCCTACCTCGGCTACGGATACCACGATACGCTCACGCCTCCGGTAGTCCAGCGCAACGTCCTGGAGAACCCCGGCTGGTACACCGCGTATACGCCGTATCAGGCGGAAATCGCGCAGGGTCGTCTGGAAGCCGTGCTCAACTTCCAAACGATGTGCATGGATCTCACCGGGCTCGAGATTGCGAATGCGTCGCTGCTGGACGAGGGGACGGCGGCGGCAGAAGCCATGTTCATGGCGTTCCAGTCCAGGGGCGGCGACGCGCGGAAGGTGTTCTTCGTCGATGCGCGGTGCCATCCGCAGACCATCCAGGTCGTGCAGACACGGGCGAACGCTCGCGGATTGAACGTGGTCCTCGGCGACGCGCCGTCAGCCACGTTCGGGACCGATACTTTCGGCATCCTGCTGCAGTATCCCACGACGGATGGGGCAGTGCTCGACTATCGCGACACCGCGGATCGGGCGCACGCGTCGGGCGCGCTGGTGGTCGTCGCGGCGGACCTGATGAGCCTCGTTCTGTTGACCCCGCCGGGCGAGTGGGGCGCAGACGTCTGCGTCGGCAATTCCCAGCGATTCGGCGTGCCGCTGGGTTACGGCGGGCCACACGCGGCGTTTTTCGCCACCAGAGACGAGTTCAAGCGCATGCTGCCCGGCCGCATCATCGGTGTGAGCCGCGACTCCAGCGGTCGACCGGCGCTGCGTATGGCCCTGCAGACTCGCGAACAGCACATCCGCCGTGAAAAGGCCACGTCGAATGTGTGCACCGCGCAGGTGTTGCTCGCGGTCATGTCGAGTATGTACGCCGTATGGCACGGGCCGGTAGGGCTCACGCGCATCGCCCGGCGCATCCATTGGCACGCCGCACTGCTGGCCACCGGCCTGGAGCAACTCGGCCACGCCATCCAGAGCGACGCCTTTTTCGACACCCTCACCGTGGAACTCCGCGGAACATCCGCGGACGACGTGATCTCCGCCGCACGGATACGCGAGATCAATCTGCGCAAGGTCAGCGGCGCGAAGATTACCGTGGCTCTGGACGAGACGGTCACGGAAAACGACGTCCAGACGTTGCTGAGCATCTTTGCGGTGGGGGCGCCGACGCCGGAGACGGGGGACCTGACCGACACCGTGGACGACCGCTTTGACGAACGCTTCGCCCGGACGAGCGCATTCCTCACGCATCCCGTGTTCAACACGCACCACTCCGAGACGGAAATGCTCCGGTATTTGCGCACGCTGGAGTCGCGGGACCTATCCCTTACGCACTCGATGATTCCGTTGGGCAGCTGCACCATGAAGCTCAACGCCACGGCCGAGATGTTCCCGGTCACCTGGCCGGAGTTCGGGAGGATGCATCCCTTCGCTCCGGTGGAGCAGGCGCAGGGGTACGCCGAACTGTTCACGAATCTCGAAGCGGCGCTGTCGGAAATCACCGGCTTCGCGGCGGTGTCCTTGCAGCCGAACGCCGGGTCGCAGGGCGAATATGCCGGGCTCCTGACGATCGCGGCGTACCATCGTTCGCGAGGCGATCGGCACCGCAACGTCTGTCTGATTCCGCAGAGTGCGCACGGCACCAACCCCGCCAGCGCGGTGATGGCGGGCATGACGGTGGTCGTCACACGGACGGATGCCCGCGGCGAGATCGACGTGACCGATCTTCGTGCCAAGGCCGAGGCGAACAAGGATCGGCTCGCGGCGTTGATGGTCACTTATCCCAGCACGCACGGCGTGTTCGAGGAGTCCATCCGCGAGATCTGCGACATCGTGCATCAGAATGGCGGTCAGGTCTACATGGACGGCGCCAACATGAACGCGATGGTCGGGTTGTGCCGGCCGGGAGACATCGGCGCCGACGTGTGCCATTTGAACCTGCACAAGACGTTCTGCATTCCGCATGGCGGCGGCGGGCCGGGCATGGGTCCGATCGGGGTGGCGAAACAGCTGGTGCCGTTCCTGCCCGGCAATCCCGTGATCAAGACCGGTGGCACACACGCGACCGGCGCGGTGAGCGCGGCGCCGTGGGGCAGCGCAAGCATTCTTCCCATCTCGATGATGTACATCGATCTGATGGGGGGTGACGGACTCGCCTACGCGACGAAGATCGCCATTCTCAACGCGAACTACATCGCGTCGCGGCTCGATCCGCACTACCCCGTCCTGTACAAGGGTTCGAATGGCTGCGTGGCGCACGAGTGCATCGTGGATCCCCGTGCGCTCAAGGCCAGTGCCGGCATCGAGGTGGAAGACATCACGAAGCGGTTGATGGACTACGGCTTCCATGCCCCGACCGTCAGTTTCCCCGTGGCAGGTACGATGATGATCGAGCCGACCGAGAGCGAGTCCAAGGCGGAGCTGGACCGCTTCTGCGATGCGCTCATCGCCATTCGCGAAGAGGTACGCCAAATCGAGAACGGCACGAGCGATCGTGAGGACAACCCCCTCAAGCACGCACCACACACCATGCGCGCGGTAGCGAGCGATGCATGGAACCATGCCTACGGTCGTGAGGTGGCGGCGTTTCCTACGGAAGACACCCGCCAGCGAAAGTTTTGGCCGTCAGTGGGTCGCGTGGAAAGCGCGTATGGCGATCGCCATCTTGTCTGCTCCTGCCTGCCGACAGATGCCTACGCGGAGGAGAACGCCTGATCCTCCATAGGTCAGCGGTGACTCAGCCGACCTTTCCGCGGTAGGTCGTCGCGTCCAGGAGGGCGGATTTCTCGCCGACGTCGGACAGGCGCACCTTGACCATCCAGCCGTCACCGTACGGGCTGGAATTCACCAGGGCCGGCTCGCCATCGAGCCGGTCGTTGATTTCGAGGATTTCGCCGCCCACGGGTGCGTAGAGCTCCGACACTGCCTTGACCGCCTCAATGGTGCCGAAGACGTCGTGCTTCTTGAACTTCGCGCCAACCTTGGGCAGTTCGACGAACACGATGTCACCCAGTTCGCCCTGCGCATAGTCGGTGATGCCGATAAAGACCACGTCGGACTGGTCGCCCGGCCTGAGATACTCGTGATCTTCTGTATACAGCAGATCCTGCGGGATATCGGACACAGTGCGCTCCGTCGGGTCAGAGTCGTTGGGGACGCGCGGAGTCTATCGGCCGACGAAGCGCAGTGTCAAGCGGACGCGCGCCGACGGATCAGCGTGCGCTCGTGGCGGAGGCCATTTCGTCCGCCTCCTGTCGCACGGCCGACCACACATCGGTCACCCGCTGGTCGAGCTGCGTGATGGTGCCGTCGTTGTCGATCACGAAGTCGGCGCGCGCACGCTTCAACTCCGCCGGCATTTGGGAGACGATCATGTCCATCCCTTCGGTCTCGCGGAGCCCGCGTTCCCGCACCAATCGCTCCAGACGCACAGGTCGAGGAGCATCGACCAGGACGATCCGGTCGAAGCTCTCCGTCATCCGGCGCTCGAACAGGAGGGGGACGTCGCACACCACCAGCCGGTCGCCGCGATCTCGAGCGAGTTCAACCAGGGCGGACCGCATGCGTTCCACTTCCGGATGCACCAGCGAATTCAGCTGTTCAAGCTCCGCATGGTCGCCGAAGACGATGCGGCGAAGGGCGGCCCTGTCCAGCGAGCCATCGGCGGCCAGGATGGAACTGCCCCACCGCTCCACGATAGCGCGATGGCCCGGCGTTCCCTGTTCCACGGCACGACGAGCCAGCACGTCGGCGTCAATGATCGTCGCACCGCGCTCGCTCAAGAGTTGCGCGACAGTGGATTTTCCGCTGCCGATGTTCCCAGTCAGTCCGACAAGTAGCATGTGAACGGCGTTCGGGACGGCGGTACAGTGGGCAAGGTAGGGGCCACAGCCATAGGCAGCAAGAGAATTGTTCACGACTGCAGGACTCACTGGGAGAGCCACACGCCGGTGACGTCGCGGAGACGAGGACATCGAGCAAGACGGGCCTTTGCGCGCATCATCCTATTTCAATTTCTGGAGGTCGCCAACGTGGCCTAGGCCCCGACTTCCGCGTGGTTCGCCTGTCGAGGCTGCCTCGCCTGCCTTTCGCGGCGTCGCGCGCGTGATGAGGCGAGTCCCGCTGGAGGTCGCATTCGGCCTCGACCATCGGAGCCCGATGCGTCGTCGGGACGCTACAGGCATGCGGCGTGAAAGCATCACAATTCGGGGCGTCAATGTCACTCAGCGGGGCCGGAAAGCATCATTTTCCCTCGTCGCCGCGCTTGACGTCGGCATCGACGATATCTCGCAACACATTCATGAATAAGCATTTACCTGTTCCAATCGTCCCGCTGCCGAGCCGGCAGCGGTTGGATTCCTCCAACCGATGGGTCCGGGAGCGGTCCTTGCTGATGGGTTGGCAAATTGCAGGTTGTTCTTACGTCGGACGGTACGGCATCGGGACGACGCCCTGCCAGTTCCGTTTTCGCGGAGGTAACGGTGAATGTTCGTAAGCGAGGGGTGATGGCCTGCCTCATTCTGTTGGCTTGCGCCACGGTAAGCGCTCCTTCAAAGGCTCAACTTGTGGCGGGTCCGGTGGCGTGCACGAACGGCGGCGCCTTGACGGTCATGGGAGCACTTGCCTGTTCCGGCGCGTGGACAGGCAACAACTCCGGGACGCCCAACCTCGCGGGCGTCCTTTCCCAGTTGAGCACTGATTGGAGCAAGAATTCGTATGCGGGCGCCGGCTCGACCTGGTCATATCTTGGTGGCAACGACAATAGCTTGAATCCCTTCAGTAACAGTTCAACGGGTACGAACGGGGGAACCAGTGGCACGCTCCTCCTGAACGGGGTGCAAACCGGGTGGTTCGCGATTGCGCTGAAGGCGGGCAACGCGTTCAGCCTCTACCTGTTCAACGGCGGGACCACGGGGATTTCCAGCGTGAACTTCATCACTGACGGCACGAGCTACACGAACGGGCACGCTCAGGGGCTGTCACACGCCTCCATGTATGGGGCCTCGGGCATCAACGTGACGGCCACACCCGAACCCAGCGCGTGGGTGCTCCTGCTCTCTGGGGTGGCAGCGATGGGAGTCATCGGACGCGCGCGTCGCCGGCGCATCGAGTAGTCGTCCCATTCCGCCATCAACGAGAAACCCCGCCGATGGCGGGGTTTCTCGTTGTTGAGATGGGGCGGCAGTGGCCTCGCTCAATACCCGGCTAGGTTGTCCATCCAGGTGTTCGGCAGCATGGTGTATCGAGCCATTGCGGAGGACGCCCTAGCCACCGAACAGGAGTTGTAGACGTAACTCTTGGTTCCATTTGCCACCGCGTTGTCGGTGGAAGTCGAAGGGCCGGGATATGCTCCTCCGATCATATAGTTCAAGCCGCTGAGCGTCGTGCCCTCGGACACGTTGTTGCCATTGGACGTCAAGACGCCGCCGACCATGATCACGCCGTACCACTGGTTGTTGCCGCTGATCGTCAAGTCGCCGTCGACAATGAGCATGCCGCGCCCCTGATTGGGCAACGAGTACGTGAACGCCGGATTGGGCGCCGCGTTGGTGACGTGGATGACGGGCCAGTAGTTCGTGTCCGCCGCGAAGGCGGCAATGGAAGGGAAGGTGCCACCAGGGATAACGATGTCCGCCGGCACCGCACTACCGTTCTTGATACTCGCCCAGTCCATCCGCACCTTCGACGACTCTGCGCTGAACGTGCTGAGTGTGTCATACGGCGGACTGCCCGTGGGGGTGAAGCTATGACCTGCGACGGACAAGTCGGCGCGGTGGTTCACGGAGTCGTACGGCACCGACAATCCCGCGACATCGCCATTTCCGCAGTTTCCGCGATCCGTTCCGCTAATGACGCCCGTGCCGTTCTTGGAGATGCCTGAGAGGCTCGTCCATGCGCTGACGACGTTGATCGTCGATTTGGACCACGTGACGAACACGCCCACGGTGCGGGACGCGCGCACGGTACGCCCTCCGCCGCCGCCGGCGTCACTGGTGTTGTCGAAGCCGGTGGACGTGATGAAGTACTTTCCTCGTCCAAGCACGGTGTTCACGTAGACCGGCGTAGCGCGGATGATCGCGGTGCCGTTCGTGAAGGCGACCGTCGTCGTTTCGCGCACCGCGGGGAGGGTATCGAGCGTCGGGTTGACGCCGGAACCTCCAGCCGGATGCGTCGCGTTGACGCTCCAGCAGTGCGGGCAGAACATCGTGGCTCCGCTCTTTTCCTTGCGACGCGTCAGAAAGGCCTCGAGGCCCATTTGTGCGTAGCTGTAGGCCCGCGCCTGGGCACGCTGTGACGCCGTCGTGCTGATCTCGCTGGATGCCATCGAGAAGCCGGCGGCAAGTCCCATCGTGAGCAGCACCAGAACCACGATGGCGAGCGGTAGGGCGAATCCCTCGCGGCGCGGCCTGCTCCGCGACATGGGTTCCGCGGAATCGGACGTCGATGTTGGAGTGCTCACTGAATCCTCGTGTTCTTGAAGAAGACAGCCGTGGTCAAATTCGTCTGCTGCGGCGTATTTCGAGTCGGCATCGTGTCGGACGATTCCGCCGGCAGGTAGATCTGGAATCCGCGAATCGCGCTGAGCACTCCGGGAGCCGTCGTACTCGGGACGTCGTTCGTGGCGGCCGGATTGGTGTAGTAGCCGAAGCGTGCCGAAGAGCTGAACGGCGAAATGAGCTCTTCGGACAGGGTATCCGTGTTCGCCCTCCCGCGGACGGTGCGGTACAACCCATATCGGCCCGGGAATACACCAGAAGACTTGAACTCGTAGGAAACGGTCTGCCACACGAACACGGCGGACCCGACGCCCGTCGATGCGGGCGGGGCAGGCGAGGCGATGAAGACGCCACCGGGCCGCCCGTTGACATGCGCGGTGTCAGCAAAGATGTTCGGGCCGACATGGCAGCGATTGGGTGCCGCAGCTTGGATCGTGTCACCGCTGGCGGCCGCTACATAGGTGTAGGCGCCCGTCACGGAATCGCGGACCGCGTAGCCACCGTACTTCGAGCTCGCCACCTGGAATGAATCCACCGCGACGAGCGAGACCACGACCGAACTGCCGGTGATCTCGCACACGAATCCAAAGACGATCGGCACGCGGACGTCGACTCGGCGATTGTTCACGGCATCCACGGCGGTCACACCACCCTTGTCCTGCGTCATCCGCAGGTCGGTGATGAGGATATTCATCGCGCTGCGCGCCGCGGCGCGCGAGCGGCGCGCGCCGTTCTCGAACTGAAATGATCGCGTTTGGCCGATGATCAGCTTCGTCATCGAGAGACCGATGACGGCGATGATGATCAGCGCCGTCAGGATCTCGATGATCGTGAAGCCACGGGGGCGGGAATGGGAGCGTGGCATCACGGGTAGTTGAGCGCGTTGTACGTGGGGGGCTTGGCACGGCGAATCACGCCACTCACGGGAATGGGCGACGACGAAAATGTGCCATTCAGCATCTTCATGATGATGTGCGGCGACACCGTCAGGTTGATCTTGGTGTACTTGGAGGTCCCGATCGCGCTCGTGGATTCCGGATCGATGGTGTACTGCCACACGTAGTACGTGTTTCCTGCCTTGACCGAATCGGTGCGCAGGTACTTGTTCAGCGAGTCGTATGGCATGGACTCCGTTCGATTGACTTCCTCGAAATAGGTGGCGGTGCGCTGCTCGACATATCCCACCGTGCGGGTGCGAGCGGCCATTCGGGCCGCGATGCCCGTGAGCGAAGTGAGCGTGACCGCGAGCAGCGTGCAGGCCACGACGATCTCGATTAACGAGATACCCGATCTGCGTCGGGCAATCCGACGCGCGGGAAGGCGTGACCTGGTCATTGTACCCTCACCAGTCCGCCGCGGGTCATGCGAACCGTGCGGGAATACCTCTGGTTGTTCTTGCTGTAAATGCCCAGCACGATGCTCAGCGTGTCGGCGGACAGCCCGGAAGGAAACACGTCGAGCGTGGTGTGATTGACCGAGATGAAGTCCAGGGCGAGATCACCAACGAGGAACTGCCGCGTGCGATACTTGAGCGTGGTATCGGCGCGATCCGTCACTGCGAACGTCATCTTCGCGGTATCGAACAGCAGCCGCATGGGTGTGCGCTGTCGGCCGGCGAGCGCGAAGGTTTGCTCGAGGTCCGTGCTCACAATCGCGGCGGCCTTCCCGACGCGGTCGCGGTGAATCGTATCGCCGACCGAACGAATGGAGATGGCCGCGATTGCGCTGACCATGGCCAGCACGAGCACCACTTCGATCATCGTGAAGCCAGCACCGGGCCTGCGGACGGGGGACGTCCGCAGGACCGCTACCGGAAATTCTGCCGGGTCGCCGTGGAGGGAAACAATTGGGCGCATAGCGCTAAACCACCTGGAAGGGCGCGAAGACGTACGAACGCGATATCCGCAATTCTCGGCATGCCGAGCGACAACCTTGAACGCTCAAGCCTCGCACGATGTGACGATCGTGCACTGGAATGTGACTTGACGCGGGGAATGCTCGGGGGTTGCCCTCGGTCTGTCCGTGACCCCCGTCACCGCGATCGCTCACACGGACCGATGGCTCACCTGGCCGTCCCAGGTGGAGCGCGGACGAACCGCACGCACTCCATGACGCGGCAGGCCAGACGTTACGCCCCTCTCGCGTCCGCTTCGCGGGCGGCTTTGCCGACTATAATGATCCGAGGCTCGGATCGCCGAGCAGGTCGGCTACGTCGGTCGCATCGCGGCGTGCTCCCAACTCGCTGAAGAGTGCGAGCGCGCGGCGAAGCTGCTTGTCGCTCCCGGCCTGGTCCCCAAGCTGGCGTCGCAGGACGCCGACCTCGCGCGCCGCCTCGGCCTCCAGAAGCCTGGCGCCGCAGCGAACGGCAATGCGCAATGCCTCGGTCGCCTCGCGCTCGGCCTCCGAGTAATCACCCATGCGGCCAAGTGAATGCGCGCGCCAGCGGAGCGCTTCGCCGCGTCCCACCTCGTCGCCAACGTCAGCGTAGATCTGGAGCGCGCGGTCGCAGTGCTCGACCGCTTCGGTCAGAAGCCGCCGCTCGACGAGCACCTCGGATCGGTTGACGAGCGACTTGGCGACCATTTCCCGTTCGCCCCGATCGGCGGCGATGGCGAGTGCGGCCAGGAACGATGCATCGGCCTTGTCCCATTCCTCCAGATCTGCCTCGACCATTCCGCGATTGTGTAGCGCGAGCATCGCGCTTGCGGAGTCGCCGCTGGCTTCGAAGAGGGCGATCGCCCGATCATAGTGGTCTTGCGCGGACGCGAAGTCTCCTTCGATGTTGGCGATGACGCCAAGATTCAAGAGAATCTTGCCCCGCATGCCTGCATCAGACGTTCGAGCCTGTGCGGCGCCGTAGGCACGCCGGGCCGACGCGTAGTCGCCACCGGCATAGTGAACGGCGCCAATGCCGTTGTCGACCCTGGCACACAACTCCTCATCCCCCAATCGCTCCGCCAGTGACCGCGCACTCTCGAACGAGTGAAGGGCGGCGTCGAAGCGGCTCTGTCGCCAGCTGACGCGCGCCAGGCAGAAGTGCGCCTCTGCTGCGAGCCGCACATCGGGCACATCGATCACGGCACGATACGCTGCTGCCGCCCCGATGTAGTCGCCCGCTGTTTCGGCTCGCTGGCCAGCGGCTAGCTGCTCGGGGCCGATCATCGGTCTCCGGAGCGGCGCTCAGAATCAGAAGGCAATCGCGTAGCCGGAGAAGTGCTCGATCGGCGCGGCGATCGTTTTCCAATGGGGGTCGAAGACTGCCGAAATCGTTTCGAGAATCTGACCATCTGCGCTCAGATAGACGATATTGGGCACGTTGGCGTCGGCGAGCACACACCCGACCGTGCTCAGGATCAGACCGGCGGGCTTGTTGAACTGCAGTCCGCTGGGAGCGAACTCCACACGCGAAGACGCTCCTGCTGGAATGCTTGCGGATATCGTGACCGAGCCGCGCAAGGCGCCACCGGGAATGATGAGCCGTGAATCGCCGAAGAAGAGCGTCCCTCCAGCCGGCCCGAACACGCCCCACGATTGCGCGGCGCCGTGCGGCGCGCAGGTTGCGGCCCGAAAGGATTGCTGGTAACTGCCTCGCGAGTACGGATGCGCGGGGCTATCGTCCTCCGAGTGGCGACTCCCCAGCGATGGCATTATGGCGCGACCTGCGGTCGGGGAAACTACGTCGCTGGTGCCGCATGCGACGGCTGAACCCAATGCGAACAGAACCGCTGCGGCCGTTCGGATGTAGAACCATCGGCTCATGTGGATGTCCCGGTGAGGTGAAGAAACGGCGCTGCCCGCTCCATCGGAACCAGCCTGAGGGTCGGGCACAGCGTGGACAGCGTCAGATCGCCAGCGTGGGGGTCCGGATTGCCGAGCGTGAACGCGGTTCGGTCGCGTTTGTGACTCGGGAATTTACGTGACGCAACAGCGCGCGGACGACGAAAGCGGCCCCGCCTCTCGACCGGATTTGCCCGGGCGTCGCATGGAGATACCGCTGGCAGCTGTTCCGGAATGCACTGCCGGACGGGAATTCCAGAGTGCTCGCGATGCGATCCGCGCTCCGGTGCCGGTCTTCGAGCATGTGTCCGGCGACGATGAGGCGGCCCCAGGTCAGGAGTCTCTGTGGCGGCGGGAATCCTTCGGCGGACAATCGCTGGGTGACTGCGCGTCGGGGATGTGCGAGGAGACGCGCCAGCCCCTGGGGCGACAGGCGTTCGTGCGCGCGCGTCACGGCGAGAAGCACCGCGTCCGTAACCATGGGGTCGATCCCGTCCAGCGATTGCCGAACGAGTCCCGCCAGGCTCTTGGATTCGGCCACTTCGATGAGCGCAAGGAGCGGCCGCGGCGAGTCGTCTCGACCGGCGAGTACCAAACCGTCGACACCGGCGCGCCCGGCGTCGAAGAGCGCGTGCCCGCGATCCATGGACATTTCCACGTACGCAACGAGCGTGAGCCGCGGCAGCCGCTGTTTGAGCTGGCGAACGCCTTCGAAGTTTGGCGCGCGCTCCCAGTAGAGATCGAGCACCGCCACCCGCACCGGCTCGCGGTCGCATGTCCGAACGAGGGCGGCCCAATCGGCGCATTCCTGCAGTTCGTGACGGTCGCGGATCGCGGAGCGCAGCCGTTGTATGTACAGCGGCTGCGGGAGCAGCGTCGCGATAACGCCCATGAGTGTTCCTTTGGAGAGGCGAATGTGTGCGCGGTGTCACCACGCTACCTGGTCCCGCGTTACAGGCAAGGCAGATGAGTGCACAACGTGACAAAAGTGCTCTAGCATGTGATAGTACTTCCAGCAGATTCCTCTACCGTACCCCTTAGGAAATGGCCCGCACGACGACGTCGGGCCTCCTTTCGCCGGGCTTATTCAGGAGCGGACTATGGCACCCTCCACAGGGCGCAACGCTCGGACGCCGCGACGGGCACTGCTCGGCGGAAGTCTCGCGCACCGCAATCTGGCTCGTGGACGCCCCAGTATCCAGCGTGGGTTCACGCTGATCGAGATTGCGATCGTGCTGATCATTCTGGGAGTCGTTGCCGGGTTGGTGGTGCCCAAGCTCAACGTGTCGCAGACTCGGGCGGACGCGGGCGCTCAGCAGGTTCGATCCGTCTTTCAGACCGCGCAACGCACCTCGCTCACGCGCCAGTTCGACGTCATGGTGAGCATCGATACCATCAGCTTCGGCCTGCAGATCGGCGAAGATGCCAATAACGACGGGATCATCGAGCCCGGAGAGGTCAAGTACTGGAGACCGGACGGAGACGGTAATTCCTTTGCCATCCCTCCCGTCGGCGTGAACACACCGACCGTGTCGGCGGGCGTGATCGGATCCCAACTCTCCAACCAGGCGGGCCTGCCGAGCATCACCTTTCATCGCGACGGCTCGACCAGCTCGAGCGCGGAGATCTACGTGACCAACACGTACAAGGGGCGTGTGGACTGGCGGGCCATCACGGTCACGCGGGCCACCGGGCGCACCGAGCTCTATCGTCTGTCCGGCACCGGATCGTCCGCGAAGTGGATGGTCGTCCAGTGACGCCCGCCCGCCCGCGCCGGACCACGCGACCCCTGGTGCGTGGCATGCGTCGCAACGGCATGACGCTCGTGGAGATTATCGTCGCGCTCGTGCTTCTGGTGACGGTCATTCTCGTGCTTGGTGCCTTCAACGTGCGCTTCGCGCAGGCGACTGGTCAGGCGCACCTCGTCGTGATCGCGAACCAGTTGGCGGCGAACCGCCTGGATGCCGTCCGGCAGCAACCGACCTACGTGTCCGTGGACACGCTCGCCAACACGTCCACGCAGCAGGCGGATTTTTCCAGCTACTCGCTCAAAACGCAGGTGGTGCACATTGGCGGGGCGATAACCGACACCGTCGACTACAAGATGGTCACGGTGACCGTGACGCATCCATCGATGCGGCAGACGGTCACAAAAACCACAGCCATAGCGGCCTTCTGATGCGTAACCGTCGCGGATTCACGCTCATCGAGCTGACGATTTCGATGTTGTTGCTGCTGTTCATCGCGGGAGCCGCTGTCCAGTTTCTGCGGCGGCAGACCAACCTCGTGACGAAAGAGACATCGCGGATGGACGCGATGCAGAACGCACAGTTTGCGGCGTCGCAAATCGATCGTGACCTCCGCGAGGCGGGCGCCGGCGTTGCCGACAACCAACCGATGCTGGTGCAGATCGACAGCCAGGCGTTCACGTTCAACGCCAATCTCGTGTCCATCGATTCGGGCGACGTCCGGGCGATCTATCAGCTCGCCGATGCCGACACGAACGGCTCGCGGTCCATGCTCCAGTCGGAGCGGAGGCCGCTGCCGAATTCGTCGCCAGTCAAGAACTACCCGGACACGACGTATTTCGCCGCCAGCGGCGTGCAGAGCGGCGCGGAAACCATCAGCTACTTCCTCCGGCCAGACAGCACGACGACGCTGCCGAACCGGTATCTCCTGTTTCGACGCGACAACGCGCTTGCGCCGGTGCTCGTGGCGCGCGACCTGGTCAGGGATGCGCGCGACACCACGCCCATGTTCACGTACTACAAGGCCGATACGCTGAACCGATTGGTCCCGCTGGCCAAGAATCTGTTTCCGCTCTACCACGTCATGATTCACGGCGCGTCCAACGACACGGGCAAGAACGCATTGACCGACAGCATACGCGCCGTGCGCATCCACTTGCTCGCCGCGTCGCGCGACTTTCGGACGGGCCAGGACGCCCTCCGCTCGGTGGACGTACTCGTCCGCGTCATGAACGCCGGGCTCCTGGAATACAAGACCTGCGGCATGCCGCCGCTCACCACACCCATCCCTACGGTGGTGTCATCGGCGGCCGGCGCGCTCACGAAGAGCGTCACCATCACCTGGGGCCCGTCTGGCGACGACGGCGGTGGTGAAAAGGACATCGAGCGTTACGCAATTTTTCGAATGCTTTCGACGCAGACGGCATTCGGCGATCCCATCTCGAGCATTCCGGCGGGCGCCAAGGCGAGCTACTCGTTCGTCGATACCGACGTCATCGCCGGCAATACGTATGTCTACGGGATTGCCGCAGAGGACTGCACGCCGTTGCTCTCGGGCGTCACGTCCTCGCTTGCGGTCACTGTTCTTCCATAAGGAGTCGTCATGTTCGCTACCAGCCACACAACACCAGAACGCTCGGCGACGCGACCACCGGGAAAGGACCGTCGCGGCGTGGCCCTCGTGTTCGTCCTCGTCTTCGTGATCGCGATGGCCGCGTTGGCCATGGCATCCATCTTCATGGCGTCGAACGCCAACCTGTTGGCCAAGGCCTACGACCGCCAAGGGGATCTCAAGTTCGCGGCGGAAGCGGCGCTCCAGATCGGAAAGAGCCGCGTCAACAGCGATCCGACCATTCTCACCTTGGCCGCGAACAAGGTGGACACGACGATCCTGAGCAATGCGCCCATCGTGGGGGCCAACGGACAGGCCATCCCCGGCATCACAGTGAATGTGTACGTCGGCCCCTCGGGGTCCACGAGCGGCCAGTTCGGACGCTTCTCCAGCATCGTCGCCCAGGCCGTGGACGCAAACGGTCACGGCTTCATCCGTCGCCTGGAGCTCACGCAGGAGAGCTTCGCCAAGTTCGCGTACTGGTCCAACAGCGAATCCAACGGACCGACCACCATCTTCTTCAACAACAACGACCAGCTCTGGGGGCCGGTGTGGTCGAACGACACGATTCACATTGGCAGCGGCGGCGCAACCTTCCATGACGTCGTGGGCACGCAGTGGGTCATCAACGGCATTCCCTATGGCACATATGCCAAGGGCTACCAGCAGAACCAGAAGCCCATCCCGCTGCCCAGTACGTCCGCGCTCAACAACCTGACGACCATCGCCAGTACGAGCGGGTGGAACTTCACCACGCAGCGAGGGGCGAGCAATACGGAAACGAGCGTGCTCGACCGCATCGAGTTCATCGCCGCCGACCTCAACAAACTGGGCGATTCGACGGCGTTGAATGACGGGCTCTTTCGCTGGTACACCGCGAAGGCCAACAACGACACCAAGCTGCGCGGCGATTGGGCCGGCACGCCCACGACGCCGCCCACCGTTGCGCAGACCACCTTCTGCGGGGACTGGCACTGGAACAAGGATGCCAACGGCGTCATCCAGCAGCGCTTCTATCCCGCGAGCGTGCACCCCACGCTCTGGTTCAAATCGCAGGTGAAGCAGGGCTACATCGACAAGTTCAGCTACAGCGCCGCCAAGTCGGACACGCTGGCCAAGGCCGACAGCGCGGCGTCACTGCAGACGATTCTCACGAGCGCCAACGCACGGTGCTATCCGGCCGGCGACCCGCACCTGGCCGCGGTGGATCGTCCGGGCATGATCGACCCGAAGACCAGCGCCGCCTACACCAACGCTGCAATTCAGATTGGCGGATTGGACACGACCTTCACGCCCAACGGTGTGTACGGCAGCTGGAAGCAGTACACCACTACGCCGGACACCACCATCCTCAAGGTCCGGACGTGGGACGCGAAGTACCTCTACCCGATCGACCGCTCGTTCAACAAGAACGCCAAAGGTGTCATCTACGCCAGCGGCAACCTCGGCTTGAGCGGCACGCTGAACGGCAGGGTGACGCTCTACGCGCACGGCAGTATCGTCCTGCTCGACGACATCCGCTACGCGAACGATCCCGTGAAGGGGCTGTGCCGCGACATCCTGGGCATGATCTCCGACAAGGACATCGTGATCGCGGACAACGCCATGAACGACCCGCCGCTCATCTCGACGTCCAGCGGAGGCATCTATCAGAACCTCGATATCTCGAAGGACTTTTACATTCACGGCGTGATGATGGCGCTCGGCACGTCGTTCCGCGTGGAGAACTTCAACGCGGGGCCCACCGCCGTGAACAATTGCGGCACGATCACCAATGGCCGCGGGTGCATCTACCTGTCGGGCGGCATCATTCAACAGATGCGTGGTCCGGTCGGCAGGAGCAATGGCAACGGTTTCTCAAAACAGTATACGTACGACCACTGCGCCGTCATCAATCCACCGCCCTATTTCCCCACCACCGGTCGCTTCCTGGACAATCGATACCTGGAACTCGATCCCGCCGGCTTCAATCACGCGGCGTATTTCACGTCGCTCATTCCCTGAGGTCCGGAGCATCGCTGGTCGGGGCTGGCATCCGTCCAGCCCCGAAATCCGCGATCGAAAGTGCTACACGATCAGCTCGACCTGATCTTCATGCCGGCGCGGTACCGAATGACAGCTGCGGCACCGCGCCTCGTAACTCTCCTGGCCACCCACCATGATGGTGGGCGAGTCGTACCGCGCCGGCTCGCCGGCGATCAGTCGCTGATTGCGGCTGGCGGGATTGCCACAGACGACGCAGATGGCGTGCAGCTTGTCGACCATTTCGGCCACCGCCAGCAGTTGCGGCATCGGCCCGAACGGCTCGCCCCGAAAATCCGTGTCGGCGCCGGCGAGGATCACCCGCTTGCCTCGATGGGCGAACGACGTCGCGAGGGTCACGATTCCCCCGGGAAGGAACTGCGCTTCGTCGATGGCGATCACCTGCGTCTCGGGCAGCACGGCACGCGCGATCTGCTCCAGTGAGTCGATCGGCACCGCCTCCACGGTCCGCCCATCGTGGCTGGACACATGGTACAGGCCCGCATATCGCTCATCGAGGTGTGACTTGAACACCTGCACGCTCTTGCGAGCGATGACCGCACGACGTACGCGGCGAATGAGTTCTTCACTCTTGCCGCTGAACATCACTCCGCAAATCACTTCGATCCAGCCGCCGTGACCGGCTGGGTACATGTCGCCGATCATGCGTCGGAGCGGGGGGGGCGAGGACGAGTGGGACGGCCGGTGCCGCCATCGCGATCGAACTTCCGGGGCGGCGCGCCGCCGTCCGGAGTGAACGGACGAGGGGGACGATCGTCGCCGCCACGACCGCGTGGTGGACCGCTCCGAGGCGCACCCGGACGGGCCGGACGATCGCTCTTGGCGAAGGGGCGCGCGGGGCGATCTCCGCGATCGCCACGCTCGAAGGGACGCGTCGGCCGATCGCCCGCGCCGCGCGGCGGTCCACTGCGTGGCGGACGATCCTCCTTCGGCGCATCGACACGCGCCTGCACCTTGCGACCGCGCACCACCGCTCCGCTGATCTTACCCACCACCAACTCAGCGACGCCCGCCGCAACTTCCACCAGCGAGTGGGTATCGCGCACCTCCACCTTGCCCACCTGCGAGCCGGGTATGCCGGCTTCGGTGGTGATGGCCGTGATGATCTCCTGCGCGCGAATGCCGTCCTTCTCGCCAAGGTTCACGAAGAGGCGTTGCATCGGCCCTGCTGCCGACACCGCCGACGCGGGACGGACGGGACGCTGTTGCTCCAGCATACGGAGCGCGGCCGCGGCGATCTCGATGCCGTCGAACTCCGCGAGCAATGGCTCCAGGGCCAACACCTCGCGGCGAACGTCGCCGGAAGTGAGAACGTCGCGCAGCGACGCGCGCAACGCCGCGTCCTTGCCGCGCGCCCGCTCGGCTGCCTCGATCAAGGCCACCGGCGTGACCATCCCGCCATTCAGCAGTACGCGAAGGCTGCCGAGCTGCGAGGGCTGGATCAACGCATAGACCTTGCGCGCTCCCGCACCCACGAGCGCGCGCATCGCCTCGCGCGATGCCGGGAGTTCCAGCAGCACCAACGGATCGTTGCTGGCGCCGTCACCCGGCGCGGCCAAGCTGACGGCGGTTCCGGAGTAGCCCAACGAGCGGGCGATGGCGATGCCCTCGCGCTTCACCGCCTCCGTGCGCGCGTACAGTTGTGTGCGAGGAAGATCGAGCGCGTCCAGCAGCCGCCGGAGCGATGCGCCACGGCCCGTGGGCGAGCTCGAGACATATTCGGCGGCAATCGACGCGGTCGATTCATCGGCCGACTCCGCGACGCGGCGCGCGCGACGGGCATAGCGCTCGATGAGCGCTTCGGTGGCCGGACTGAGCTCCGCCGCCAGCACCACCCGCGCCGCGTCCTTGGGAAGCTCCCCAAGCAGCGTTTCCAGCGGCGTGGCTTCGGCGGTTTCGAGAATGGGGTCCAACCAGCCGAATACGATGCCGCGGACGTTTTCGGCTTTGAGCGCGGAAGCTTGGAGCAGCGTCACGAGCTCCGCCGGCGCGCCCGTCACGACGTGCGCCGATGTCGCGCGCAGAAGGCGCGCGGCTCGCGGACTCGCCGTAGCCGCCACCACGCCCAGCGGCCGATCGCCGATGGCGCCCACCACCGCCTGCGCGGCGGCGGCGGCGTTTTCCGCATCGGAAGTGATCACCAGAAGCTGCGTGTCCTGGCGTCCCGCATCGATGCGATCGACCAGGGTCTCGAGGACCCGTTCAGCGGTGGACCAGTCCAACGGAATGGCGTGCACGGCGTTCTGCCCGCGGGTCACACCCGTCGGTTCTTTCGCATCTGCTTCCACGGAATCTCCCGCTCCGGTCCGGGCGCGTCACGCGCGCCGCCAAGTTGTCAACGTGGTTGAAAGGTAGCCGCCTGACGAGGGGCTTGCAGCGAACGGACGCGTCCGGTCCTGCGCCCCTGTCATCGCGGCGAGCCGAACGGTATATCTTACCCCCTGAGTGAGCTGTCCGACTCGTGGAGGAGTGCCGTGAACGTCGCCGTGCATCTCGAGCCTGCCATTGGATTGCCAGCGTCGGTCGAGTATCGATGGGATGCCGACACCGATATCCTGACCGCGCGCGTGGACGGCGCCTCCAGCGGCCCAGGCATGTCCGGATCGGTGGAGTTGGGTGGCACGGACGGCTCATGGCTCATTCTCGACGTGTCAAAGGGGCGGATCACCGGCGTCGAGGTCGCCGTCTGGCCGAATGTCCAGCGCCGATCGACCCTCGCACCGCCCAGCGTCGTCGAGGAAGCGCAGGTGCACATCCCCGCGCGCGCGTCTCAGCCGGGCGTCGCGTCGCTCGAGATGGAAATGCCCATCATCGCGGAGTCGGACGCAGCGAAGCGTGTGATCCACTTTCGGGTCGGCAAACGACACGAGCTCCGAACGATCCGCCTCGCGCGCGATCTGCTGCTCGAACTCGATCCGAATAGCCGCATCGCGGGTCTCTGGATGCTCAACGTCCCGCCATTTCCCGCCACCTGACTCTCCGTGATCACGACGATCGTTCTCATCCGCGCCGAACCCTCCACCATCCCCGCCGCGGCGCAGTTCATCGCCGATATCGACGGCGTGACGGACGTGTACTCAGTGAGCGGCGACTGGGATCTCGTGGCAATCGTCAAGGTTGCCGAGTACGACCAGATCGCCAAGGTGGTGACGGAGTCCTTTCCCAAAGTGCCGGGGCTGCAGCGCACGCAGACACTCACGGCCTTTCGCGCTTATGCCAGAAAGGATCTCCAGCAGGCCTGGGATATCGGCGTCGACTAGCCGCGGCGCAGTCCCGCTACCGCGGGTCCGCGCACCAGTTGTTCGCGCCGCGCGCGACCTCGCGCCAGTGCCCGTCCTGGTACTGCATGAAAATCAGGTAGCTGTCGCCGCCGTTCCGCCAGCCTTCCAGCACGATCTCGTCCACGCCGTCCCCGGTGAGATCGACATGATCGATGAACCGGCGGAACTCGCGCACGGTGTCCGCGGGCACGTGCACGAAGCTCTGCACGTAGCCATGCGAGGCGTCCGAGTAATCGCTGATCGCGAACACGTGCCGCGGCTTGCCCGTCACGCCGCTGCCGCGTTCCAGATACGAGCCGACGAGTGTTGGGTGCGGGGTGGCGCCGGTCTGGACGGCACTGACGACGAGTTCCAGCTCGTCGCGCGCCTTGCTGGTGAGCCCCTCGTGCTGAGCCACCCGAGCCGTCACGGCCCGCGCGCTGTCGGCATCCGCCGCCGTCGTCGCGGCGCGCGCGGGCGCCGCCGCCAGAGGGTCGCTGGTGGAAATCAACTCGAGCATGACCGCTGAACTCACACTCGTGTCCACCGTCACGGCCGCCAGCGGTCGCAGGGCGCGACATCCGGGCAGCGTGTACAGGGCGTCGCGTCCCACCCACATGCCCCGGCGCACCACGCCATTGCCGATCGCCTTCCCGTCCCGATACAGCGCGAAGGGTGCGCCGACGGCGAAGTACAGCCGGTCGAAGTTGCGCCATCCCTCCGCATCGAGCGCGATGGGCGTGATCCGACCATCCGCGACCGTAGCGAGCGGGAGCACGCGCGGATCCGCGCGATCGCCAAAGAGCAGCAGCACCGCCCGCGGCTTGCCCGCCAGCGACGTCTGCTTGATGTCGTTCTCCACGCGCTTGTCACAGCCGAGAGCGAGCGTTAGGATGCTCGCGACGACCGCCATACCGAAGATCGCCCGTAGGCCGGTCCCGCGTGGACCAGCTATCGAGCGGGCCAGGTCGTGTCGCGCTGGTGGGAGGCTTGGACGGTGCATTCGATTGTGGCAAGCGGCGCGGCGTTGAACGCGCGGACCCTGCAACGGGAGCTGACGGGGC
This sequence comes from Gemmatimonadaceae bacterium, assembly GCA_025362035.1. Classification (GTDB taxonomy): domain Bacteria; phylum Gemmatimonadota; class Gemmatimonadetes; order Gemmatimonadales; family Gemmatimonadaceae; genus AG11. Next base: position 43,932 of record JANYIN010000182.1, read on the forward strand.
TGTTGCCGGAGGCGCGCACGGTTGACGGTGAGAGCACGCTGGAGCTCACCACTCAAGGAAACGACGCGCCGCGTCTCATGAGCGCAACGGTCGTGGAGGGCGATCGGCTGCAAGCCTTCCAGGTTGCGGGCGAGAGTGGTCCCGGTTTTCGCGCCTTTCTGGACGGTACGCAGAAAAGCCAGGTGGTGTGTTTCGTCGGCAGCGCCCCGGTGGTGCTGGGGACCGTGGCAGCCGCGGTCCGAGACCGGCGCGAGCGCCGCATGCACACGTGGCGGACACCGTTGATCGAGCACAACGTCTATGTGCCGCGAGCCTTCTTGTCGCCGCACGCCTGGGCGACACTGGAGCGACGGCTCGGCGACACGCTGATCGACACGACGGATGGCTTGCCGGACATCATCTCCCACCCCTACGCATTACGGGACGCCGCCTTTCATCGCGTGCAATTCCGCCGCGAAGGCGTGGAGCGGCGCCTGGCGGAGCAATGGTGCGCGGACGAGTCGGATGCGCTGTTCATCGACGGTGGCATCAGCGGCAGTGAACCCGTGGCGGTATCGTCGCTGACCGTCGGCGTCGTGAAGAGCCACCGGACCCTGTACGCCGAAGGCGAGGCGCTCGGGACGGTGCTTGGCCTCCAGTACCGCCAGCGGTCGAGCGTGTTTCGCATCACGTCGCCGAAGCGCACCACGGTGGCGAGTTGGTACCTGCGCATCCGGAACCCCGACGGCCACGATCCGATGTGGGGGCTGGTCCGCGCGGAAGTCGCGTACCCCGGCCCGTCGCGAATGGCAGACCTCGGTGCTCGCGCGGACGACGTGTCGCGCTGGATCCTCGCCGAGGCCTCTCCGCTGGCACTGCCGGACGGCCGATGGGACAAGATGGTGTACGGTGTGCGCGACTGTGAAGAATTCCTGCGCGCAATCACATGAGTATACAGCGTACCGGGAATCGGTCCGGCCTCTTCGCAAAGGACGCATGACTGCACCGCTGGGCAGGGTCGTCGCCACCGAGCGCCGCCCGAATACGCCGCACGAGTTCCACTTCTGGACCGCGCTGGATTCCCCCGTGGGCATCGGGACAATCGTGCGTGTGGACGGGCGGGATGCTGTGAACGGCGTCATCCCGCACGTGTACGGCATCGTCACCGAGGGATTCAGCTGGACGGATCTCGCGACGCCGCTTCACGACGTGATGGGACACGACGGCCAGCCTGGCAGTCAGGTCGCTGTCACGGACCGTGCGGAAATCAGGCTCTACACTGCGGCGGTGCTGCGCCACATTCCGGAAGAGCCGTTGCAGCCGGTGCCAATGGGCGCCGTCTTCCTCGCCGACGAGGCGGATGTGCACGTCGCGCTACGCATGGACGGCTATCTCAAGGAAGGGTCGCGTACGGGCATCCCCGTGGGGGTGTATCGCGCCGGAGGAACGGACGCACCGATCTACCTGGACGCGGACTTCCTGCTCGGCCCCGAGGCGGCGCATCTCAACATCACCGGCGTCTCCGGACTCGCCACGAAGACCAGCGCCGTAGAGTGGCTGCTCCAGTCCATCTTCACGCACTTCCCCGCGCAGAAGGGCAGTATCGCGGCGGTCTGCTTCAACGTGAAGGGGCCGGACCTCTGCTTCCTGGATCAGCCGGGCGTGATCGACGACGCGGACCGCGCGCTCTACGATCAATGCGCCGTGCCCGCCGAACCGTTCTCGGACGTTCGGTACTTCGCGCCGTACAAGTCCGACGGCGTGTCGCTGAACACGCTTCGCAGCAACGAGGCGCTGCTGGACAACGTCACCTCGCTCACCTGGGGGCTGCGCGAGGTGCTGCAATACGCGGAGGTGTTGCTGAACAAGGACGACATCGACGCGAAGGCCGATGCGCTCATCGACTTCATCAAGGAGAACGTCCTCGACAAGCGGTTCACGGATCCCATGCTCGACCGACCGCACACGGTGGCGTCGTTCGCCGATCTGGACGCGTGGTTCAAGGACGTACTCCGCGCGCTGGAAAAGAAGGACGACCAGAGTTGGCGCACGCACCACGTGGCGACGATCAGGAAAGTGCGGAACCGGCTCTCCAACATCTCGTTGCGCTGCAAGGGGCTCGTCGCCGACGACGGTGCCACCAGCGACCTCCCGTTCGGGAGCTTTTCCGACCGCACGGTGTATGTCATCGACGTCGCCGGACTCGAAGAAGACGCGCAGGACCTGGTCTTCGCGCGCGTGGTGACCAAGCTGCGCGAGCATCTCGAAAAGCGCGATCTGGGTGTCCAGCACGTCGTCGTCTTCGTGGACGAGCTGAACAAGTACGCACCGGGCGATGGGCCGGAGACGTACGTCCGCAAGATGCTGCTCGACATCGCGGAGCGGGGCCGGTACCTGGGGCTGGTGCTTTTCGCGGCGCAACAGTTCCGCTCGCAGGTGCATCGTCGGGTGGTGGGCAACTCTGGCACGGCGCTGTACGGGCGAATGGACGGCGACGAACTCGCGACGCCGGGTTACGCGGTACTCAGCCCGGCAATCAAGACCAAGCTCGCCACGTTGGAGAAGGGACAGTTGATGGTCCGTCACCCGCATTTCACTCAACCGATCTTCGTGCGCTTTCCGCGCCCCGCCGTAATGCGCGGGCGCGATGGCGTGAGCCAGTACCCGCAGGCCGCCGCGCCGACGCTGCACGCTGCCGTGCTTCGCACGCTGCGTGTGCTCGATCCGGCACTCACGCTCGGCTGGCTGGAAGACGTGACCAGGCTCGCCACCGACGAGGAAATCCTCCGGGCGCGCAATGCGATGGTGCGCGAACGGCCCAACGATGTTCGCAGAGCGTTCGCATCGCACTTCCGCGCGTCGGTCGCGCCTCGCTCCGCCACGCGGGCGCCTACGCCGGCGCCGCTGCCGGCCCTGCCGTCCGACGACCCGTACGGGTTCTGAGCCGATGCGCGTCATGGTGCGCTCCTGGTTCCAGAAGGTGTTTCCGCGCGGGGTGGCGGCTCAAGGTGCCCTGGTCTGGTGCGTCATGCTGCCGCGCGCACTCCCCGCGCAGCACGAAGCCGCCATCGTCCTGCGTCTCAGTCCCCGCTTGGGGGACACGCTGCACACGTGGCTCGATCAGCAGATGGAAGTCAGCGCCAGCACCCCAGGAGGATTGTCCGCGCCGCCCCGAAACGTGACGACCTCCATGACCATCCGCTCGCGCACCATCGTGCAGTCCGTGCAGTCCACCAGCGCCATCGTGCTCACCCTTGTGGACTCGGCGCGCGTGTCGAGCACCGATACCCACGCCGCGGCACAGGCCACGCAAACCCAGCGGATGCTCGAGGGGCAGCAGCTGATGTTGCAAATTGGAGCCGACGGGAGCGTGGAGAGTGTGCGGAGTGCCCGCGCGGCGGCGATGTCGCCCGAGGCGATGCCGTCGCTGGCGTCCATGCCGGCAATTTTTCCGGGCCGGGCCGTCAAGGTGGGAGAAGAGTGGACGCGAGAAATGCCACTCCCCGCGGGCGGCCACTTCGGTGCGAGTGGCTCCGGGCACGCTCGCGCGGTCTTTCATCTGGATTCCATCCGTCGCAGCGGCGCGGTGGCGTATGTATCCATGAGAGGCGTGATCGTGCCGGACAGCGCGCGTCAAGGCGTGGAATTAAGTGGCTCCATCGGGGGCACAATGCAGCTGGACCGCGTGCGTGGATGGATGACGGACTCACGCTTCGTGGTGTTGGTGCGTTCCATCGTCCGGCCGCCACTGGAAACCGGAATGATGCCGATGCAGTTCATCACACGGGTCACCCAGCGGTTGCGCACCATGGACAAGCGCTGAACTACGGCTAGACTCTAAAATGTGTGTGGAGAGGCAACTCCCGTCATCACAACCGGTTAGCGTCGCCGCGCCGCATGTTTTTCGCTCTCGCCACGTAAAGTCCTGAAACTCGTCCATCTCTCCGATATCCACCTGGGATTCCGCCAGTACCAGCGGATGACGCCGCGTGGAATGAATCAGCGTGAAGCCGACGTCGCACAGGCCTTCACGCGCGCGTTGGAAAAGGTGGCGGAGCTCGCGCCGGACGTGGTGCTCATCGCGGGTGACGTGTTCCACCAGGTGCGCCCGCCCAACGCCGCCATCCTGCTCGCGCACCGCCAGTTCGCGCGCCTGCGCGCCGCCCTGCCGAATGCAGAGATCATCATGGTCGCGGGCAACCACGACAACCCGCGCTCGAGCGATACGCTCGGAATCCTGCGACTCTTCACGCCGCTCGGCTTTCACGTGGTGGATGCCGACGCGCAATCGCTGGACTTTCCACAGCTCGACCTGACCGTGCTTGGCGTCGCGATGAACCAGCATCCGATTCCCCGGCTGGTGCCGCCAGGCACGCGCCGGTGGAACGTGTTGGTGTTGCACGGCGCGGTGGAGGGAATGCTCGGCCCGTACTCCGCGTCCGACGAGCTGTGGACGGATGAGACGTCGCAGGAGGACATCCACGCCGACGAGTGGGACTACGTGGCGCTCGGCCACTACCACGTGTTCCGCCAACTCGCGCCCAATCAGTTCTACAGCGGAGCGATCGAGTACACCACTAACAACACGTGGAGCGAGAAAGCCGAGGAGGCGGCCACGGGTGTGCCAGGCAAGGGCATCGTCGAGTACGACCTGGAGCGGCGCGAGCGCGTGTTCCACAAGGTAGAGCTCTCGCGGGAATTCGTGGACCTGCCGACCATCAGCGCGCGCGGTCTCACGGATGCGGAGGTCAACGCGAGCATTCAGAACGTGGTCGACGCGTGGCCCGGCGGGATCGACGACAAGGTGGTGCGGCTGGTGGTGCGCGATCTGCCCAGGCATGTGCTCCGACAGCTCGACCATCGCATGCTGCGGGATCTGCGGCGACGGGCGCTGCACTTCCACCTGGACGCGCGCCGGCCGGACATCATCTCGCGCTCCTCCGCTCAGGGCGGGCCTGGCCGACGCCCGTCACTCGCGGACTTCGTTCGCGACAAGCTGCGTGAGCGCGTGCTGCCACCCGACGTCGATCGCGACGCGCTCGTCGATCTGGGCCTGCGCTATCTGAAGGACGCCGAAGACCGCGAGGACGCGTCCGCCGCAGTGCCAGGCAGCGGCGAGCTGTAGATGCGCCTGAACAGCCTGCGCCTTCAGAACTTCAGGCAGCACGTCGACAGCTACATCACTTTCGACGTCGGTCTCACGGGTATCATCGGTGAGAACGGATCGGGCAAGTCCACGATCCTCGAAGCCATTGCCTGGGCGCTGTACGGACAGGATGCCGCGCGCGGCAAGAAGGAGACGATCCGGTCGCTGCGTGCGGGACCTGGCGCGCGCGTGAAGGTAGAACTCGACTTCGAGCTGGGCGGCCACCGGTATCGCGTCGAGCGTGGACTCACATCCGCGGAGTTGTACCTGGACGGGTCGGATGCTCCGCTCGCGAATTCGTTGACGAGCGTCACCGAGGTGCTGCGCCGCCGACTGGGCATGAGCCGCGAAGAGTTCTTCAACACGTACTTCACGGGCCAGAAGGAGCTCGACGTCATGGCGTCGATGGCTCCCGCGGAGCGTGCTCAATTCCTGAGTCGCGTGCTCGGGTACGAACGGTTGCGCGTGGCGCAGCGACTGGTGAAGGACCGGTCGCGCATCGTCGCCGCTGAAGCGGTCGGACTCCGCCTCGCCCTGCCGGATGCCGCGCACGTAGAGCGCGTGCTCGCCGACGCCAGCCAGCGGCTTGCGCAGGCAAACGAACGGGCCGGTACCAGCGCGCTGTGGCGCGGGCGCGCCGTGGCCGACATGGCGGCCATCAGTCCGCGCTGGCTCGCCGCACAGCAGGAACGCGATCAGCTACAGGAGGCGCTGTCGGAGCTGCGCGTGGCCGAGAGCGAAGCCGCCGGCTACGCGCGCGACGTGGAGCGCATCAGTCGTGATCTGGCCGAAGTCGTCGCGGCGGACGACGAGTTGCAGCGGCTCGCCGAAGAACTGCGGCCATTGGCCACGCTGAGCGAGGAGCTCGCGACGCTTGACCGCCTGGCGCAGAACGAGGGACGGCGGCAGGCGCTGCTCGATACGGAGCGCGCGCTCGAGGAGGAGGTGGCACGGCTGCGCGAACGCCGGGCAAAAATCGAAACGGCGCCGGCGCTCGAGGAAGGCGTGACGCTGGAGTTGGAAGCGATGCGCGGTATGTTGGATCTGGTCGAGGGCGAGCTCGAAGCGAAGCGCACGGAGTGGGTCCGTGACCGGCAGGAGGCGGAAACCAAGCGTGCCGCCCTGCGCGAGCAGTACACCGAAGTGAAAGAGCATCGCGAGCGCCTCATCGCGGCCGGTGAGGATGGCGAGTGCCCCACGTGCGAGCGGCCGCTGCACGATCACTACCGCACCGTGCTGGATCATCTCGACGAGCAGATGGACAACCTCGTCGCCGACGGCAAGTACTTCAATTCGCGCATCGAACAGCTCGACGAGATGCCAGTCGAAGTGCGGGAACTCGATGAGCGCCGGCGCACCACGTTCGAGGACGTGGACAGGCTCATGCGCCGCTTGGCCAAAGTGCAGCTCGCCGTGCAGGAGCTGACGGGCATGATGCGCGAGCTCGTGACCCGCGAGCACCGCCTGGCGCAGGTGCGTGCGGACCGCGAATCCATTTCCGGCCACTACGACGCGCTTCGTCACACCGCCGCGCGCCGGGAACTGGAGCGTCTTCGCCCCATGGACGCGCGCGCCACGCGGCTGGCCACCCAGATCGAGCGTCTGCCCGTCCTGGAATCAGAGCGCGACCGCGCCGCCGCCGGCTTGTCGAACGCGCAGAACCGCGTCGCCATCCTCTCGGCGCGGCGTGACGTGTTGTCGTTCTCCGAGCAGACCTATGCCGAACTGCGCCAACAGCACGATGCCGCGGCCGCCGAACTCCGCGCGGCGGAGCTCGATGCCGTGGCGGCAACGGGAGAGGCCTCCGCCGCGCAGGCCGCGGTGACGCGCGCGCAGCTCACCCTCGAGGATCTCACGCGCGTACGCGGCCAGCTTGCCGCGCTCGATCGCCAGCGACGGCTGCACGACGAGCTCGATCGCGCGTTCACCGACCTCCGCACCGATCTGAACGGACAGTTGCGCCCGGAAATGAGCGAGCTCGCGAGTGCATTCCTCACGGAGCTCACCGATGCGCGCTACGACGAGTTGGAACTGGACGACGGATACAACCTCACCGTCATCGAGGACGGCATTCCCAAGCCCGTGATCTCCGGCGGCGAAGAGGACATCGCGAATCTGTGCCTGCGCCTCGCGATCTCGCAGATGATCGCGGAACGGGCGGGGCAGAGCTTCTCGCTGCTGGTCCTGGACGAGGTATTCGGCTCGCTGGATGAGGCGCGCCGAGCGAATGTGGTGGCGTTGCTGCGCGGACTGCAGGACCGGTTCGAGCAGGTCATTCTCATCACGCACGTGGAGCAGGTGCGCGAAGGGCTCGATCGCATCATCAGCGTGCGCTTCGACGAGGAGACCGGTACGTCGGTGGTGACGCAGGTCGGGCCCGGCGACCTCGAAGACAGCGCGCTGCTCGCGGTGGCGGAGGTGGATGCCTGATGGCGAACTCTCGCAGCTGGCGCCCGCTCGCGCAGATCGAGGGCCCGTTCCGAGTCAGAACGGACGACATCACGGCGCTCAACGTCGTGTTCAGTGATTCGTTCTCGGAGCGCTACCGGCGCGACGGCATGGTGGGCGTGCGTGTGCCGAACCTCAATCCGCAGGTGTGGCGTTACGCCATCCAGGACGCCGATGCCGGAGCGATGCTGTGGCGCGACGGGCGCGGCGACATCGCGGCGTTCAACATGGTGCATCACTCCGGAACCGAAGGGTGGATGGGGCCGCTCGCCGTGCGCACCGAGTATCAGGGGGGCGGCACGGGGAAAGAGGTCGTGGAGCGCGGTGTGGCGTGGCTGAAGGCCAAGGGGGCGAAGATCATCGGCCTGGAAACCATGCCGCGCACCATGGACAATATCGGATTCTACTCCGGGCTCGGATTCAACCCCGGCAGGCTCACGATCACGCTCACGGTGGACGCGCAGAGCACGGATCGCGCGCCGGAACTACTGGGCCGACTCGGGGCGCGCGATCGGGACGACGAGATGCTCGCCGCCCGCGCGCTCGTGGAGGTCGTCGCGCCGGGCTACGATTTCACGCGTGAGATCGAGCTGACGGACGCGCTGTCGCTGGGCGACACCGTGTTGTTGCACGAACGAGGGCGATTGGTGGGCTTTGCGCTCTGTCACACGGCGCCGCTGGTCGAGGGACGGACACGTGAGGAGCTGCGGGTGCTGAAGCTCGTGCTTGCGGACGACGCGTCGCTCGACACGATGGTGCGGATGCTCTGCGACTTTGCCCGCCGGTCCGGGACGCGGCGCGTGGCCTTCAGGATCCAGGGCGAATACGGCGACATCTATCGCAGGCTCGTGGCGATGCGGGCGCGTGTGCGCTGGACGGACCTGCGGATGGCGCTCGAAGGCCACAGCGAGACGCGACCCGCGCAAGGCGTGCTGCTGTCGAACTGGGAGATCTGAGCGTCGGTCTGGATTTGCACCTCACCGTCGGTGCGCCTCCCTTCCGCGCGGGCACGGCAAAGGCGGCGGCCCGTACTGAAATAGGCAGCAACTGATCGGGCGCGTGCAACGACCGTTCGAACGTGCCCACCGAGCGCCCGGACGCGTGCAGCCTTCCCACGAGCGCATGGATCGCTGGCACGGCCCATAGGCACAGCGGGCACCGCGGGGCGCATTGCGCATCGGGCCCGACCGCCGCATGACCGACGGCGCCGCCTCCCCGGACGGACGACTCGGCCGCCCGAACGAGTGAGGTGTCCAGGTGCACAGGTCAGGTGATCGCGCGTAGAACTGTGTCAAATCGATGCACCGCCTCCGCCTCCGCGCGTACCAGTCCTGCAACACCCCATCGGTACCCGTCCGGCGCGTGAACGAGTCGGTGGCGTCGCGGTTCACCGCCGCCCAATATTCCTCTCCCACGCCGACGGAAACGGAGCGAACCACCATGATGATCGTCCTCGCACTCGCCATACAGATCCAGGGCGGTGATCCCTCGGCGTCACATGGACAGGACACCACCCCGCGTGCCGTCATTGCCAGTGGCCAGCGCGTTACTCCGGCGGGCGTACAGAGCGTGTTCAAGGGGCGCGTAGCCGCGGTGCGCTTCGGCAGGAAGCCGAACGAGATCTGGGTTGCGGTGCCGGGCATGGCGCACCGCCTGAATTTCAGGGAGAACAGGCTCGTTTCCAGCGTGTCCTTCGACGGCACGCCCGGCGCCAACGGCATGGCGCTCGACGCCGTCGCGGGGCGGGTGCTCGTTGCGTCCGTTGGTCGCACGCCGGTCGGCTCGCCCGCACCGACGATCCCCGGCACGGCGAACGTCGACAAGGATGCGGTGACGCGTCTGTCGGCGTTCGCGGAGGACGCTGCCGCGTCCGAGGGCGGCGGCGCGGCGCGGAAGCCTGTGTTCGTCACGGACGCACTCGCCGACTACATGGCCGGATCACCGGCCGTCGCGAAGCGGGCGAGTGCATCCGGGAATGCGGGGACGCCGGATGTGCGCCGCGCCATCCTCCCGCTTCCGGCCAGCGACCGCGTCGCGGTCATCGACGCCGATCGCGGCACGGTGCTCCGCCACATCCCACTCGGCGTGTTGCCGGTGGCGTCGGCGATTTCCTCGAATGGCTCCGTGGCCTACGTGGCGAACTTCGGTGGCGCGAGGCCCGGGCCAGGCGACCGCGCCGCTGCGGAATGCTGCGGGATTCGAGCCGAGCCCATTCGCGTGGACAAGCGTGGCGTGGCCGCGGAGGGCAGCGTGAGCCGTATCGATCTCGTCGCTGGCCGCGTAACCGCCACCATCAGCGTTGGCCGACACCCCGGCGCGCTGGTCTGGGACGAGATGCGAGAGCGGATCTACGTTGTCGACGGGGTGAACGATGCGGTGAGTGTCATTGACAGCAGGACCAATCGGGTCGTGACGTCCATGGCGATTCGACCCTTCCGCCAGCGGCTGACGGGTTTGGCGCCCACGGCGCTCGCCCTTTCTGCCGACGGGACCACGCTCTACGTGGCACTCGGTGGCGTGAACGCGGTGGCGGTCTACAGCACGGCGGGCGTGTTCCGCGGCCTCATCCCAACCGGCTGGTATCCGTCCAGCCTCGACCTCAGCGCGGATGGATCCACGCTCGCCGTCGGCGCGCTGCTGGGCGTCGGTTCTGGCGAGGCATCCAGCTATGGCAAGCGCGGAAAGTTCGCGCTGGCGGTGCGCGGCTCCGTGAATGTCGTCCACGTTCCCACTGCCGTAGAATTGAACGCGTACACCACGGCCGTGGCCGCGAACAATAAGCTCACGATTGCCGGCGGAAACCGCGAGCTCGTGAGCGCGTCTTCGCCGCGCGCCGCCGCGAGACCCCGCGCCGTGCCCGAGCGGCCTGGCGAACCGTCTCCCATCGACCACGTGGTCTTCATCGTCAAGGAGAACCGGACCTACGACCAGGTCCTCGGGGATCTTCCGCGCGGGAACGGCGATCCGTCGCTGGTGATCTTCGGACGCGACGTCACGCCGAACGCGCACGCGCTCTCCGAGCAGTTCGTGGTGCTCGACCATTTCTTCGCCTCCGGCGGCAACTCCGCCGACGGCCATCAGTGGCTCACGCAGGCGAACGAAACGGACTACGTGATGTGGCCACTGTACTTCGGCCGCAGCTATCCGTCCGAAGCAAGCGATCCGTTGTCGTACAGCGTGGGAGGTTTCCTCTGGGAGTCCGCGCAGGCGAAGGGGAAACGTGTCTCGGTGTTCGGCGAATTCGCTCCGGCGCCGTCGGATTCCGTGGCGGGCGTGCGATCGGAGTTCATGACGAAGTACAGGCAGCCGCACGACTTTGCCGCGTCGCGCCGGCAGCTCGCGGCGCGCTACCGCACGACGTCCGAAATTCCGTCGCTCGATCGCGTGCTCGTGCGGGAGTACCCCGGCTGGACGATGGAGACACCGGACGTGGTGATGGCGGACGATTTTCTCGATCATCTCCGCGAGTGGAGCGCCGACGGCTCGATGCCGAACCTGGTGATGACGGTGCTGCCCAATGATCACACACGCGGGACCACACCAGGCTGGTGCACGCCGAGTGCGTGCGTGGCCGACAACGATCTCGCGCTCGGGAGGGTGGTGGAAGGGCTCAGCCACTCGAAGTTCTGGAAGTCGATGGCCATCTTCGTCGTCGAGGACGACGCGCAGAACGGCGTCGATCACATCGACGGCCATCGCACCGTGGCCCTGGCCATCTCGCCGTATATCAAGCGCGGCTCCGTGGACAGCACGTTCTACGTGCATCCGAGCATGGTCAAGACCATCGAGTTGATACTCGGCTTGCCGGCCATGAGTATCTTCGATCTCACCGCCGCCGACATGCGCGCAAGCTTCATTGGCGAGAAGGACAAACCGGATTTCACGCCGTACAGCGCGCTCACGCCCAAACAATCCATTTTCGAAACCAATGTGCGGGTGGGTGCCATCAGGGGCCCGCACGCGGTCGAACGCAAGCGTGCCGCACTCGCGTCGTCGCGCATGCGCTTCGACGAACCGGACGCCGCGCCCACTGAGGCGTTGAATCGCATCCTGTGGCACGACGCGCGCGGATGGAGTACTCCGTATCCCGCTGCGCGGCACTCGCTCTTCTTTCCCATGTCGGTGGATGTGGGCGACGACGAGCGTGAAGCGCGGCCGGCGCGTCCCGGGAAGAACCGACACGACTGACGCGTTCTCTGCCGCGTTGCCCGGCACGCTCACGCGCTGCACATTCGGCGCATGGCCGTTCCCGTTCCCGAGTTGTCGCTGGAAGCCGTGCTCGAGCTACATCTCCGCGCGCCGCTACTGGAGAGTGACGCTGCGCTCGCTGCGGTGGCTGACACGCGCGACCGCGAGCAACGGCTTCGCCGGTTCCTGCCGCCGCAAATCGTGCGTCGGCTCGACCGCGGGTTCGCGCGATCGTACACGGTGCACCCGAGCACGGCGCGAGCCCTCTACGCCATTGCGCGCGCGCTCCGGCCGGCGGTCACGTTCGAAACGGGGACGTACTGGGGTTACTCCACCGCGATTCTGGCGGCGGCGGCGCGGGACGAGCAGTTCGGCGTCGTGCACACCTTCGATCTGTACCCTCACGCGGGCAAACACATTCCGCCGTCGCTCATGCCGTGGGTGCGTCTCCATCGCGGCCAGGCGGCCACTGACTCCATGCCGGCCGTGCTGCACACCGTGCGCCCCAGTCTCTTCTTTCAGGACAGCGTTCACGACTACCAGGGCGTGCTGGCCGAACTGCGCGTCGTGCAGCCATGCCTGGCCTCCGGCGCGGTTGTTCTGTTTCACGACTTCGTGGTGGACGGGGTCCTGCAGGCGGCCATCGATGGTCTACCCGAGTTTTTCGTCGCGCGGATAGCGGGCGACGATCCGCAGCAGTTGGGCATCGCCATCGCGCCCGGTGCGCGACTCACTCGCTGATGTCCGCGTCGATCAGGTTGCCGAACGGCGGGATGCTACTCGCGCGTCGGCGCCTTTTTTACGGGATCGGGTGAACTTCCTCGGGCCACGATCCGATAGATGAGGAGTGACACTCCGATGGTGAGGAGCAGGTGCACCCAACCCGGCCCGTCCTTGACGAGCGCGGCGATGGCCCACACGATCAGCATCACGACCGCCGCAATGATTCCGAGATCCATCTGGTACTCCTTGAATTGACCCGTCACGCGACGGTCCGTAGATTCCCTCGTAGAAATGTACGCACACATGGGGCGGAGAGAAACGTTTTTGAGCCGATAAGTCCTTCGAGTGGGTTCGACAATCCATGCTGACGGCATGCCCCCAGTGCGGGGGAAGCCGGAAGGTGTGGTGAGGGCCTCATTATTTCGACTGGGCTTCAAAAAACCCTCTCCGTTCCACACTGTGCGGGCCTCGCGGAACAGCGCGAGGCCCGCGTTTTTCGTTCACACTCGCGACGGCCAGCGATCACGGGCATCTTCACGAACGGAGCGCCGGCCTGGAACGAGAAGGCAGCGCTCGGTATTAAGCTCGCGCTGGCCAACGCTTTCTCCGTCACTACCATGCCCGAAGTGACCGTCACGCGGCGCCTCATGTTCAACGCCGCGCACCGCGTCCACAACGCCGAGCTTTCCGACGCCGAGAACACTCGGCTGTTCGGGAAGTGCAACAATC
>JANYIN010000004.1 GCA_025362035.1 Gemmatimonadaceae bacterium
CTGGCCAGTGCCCATCGATGGATAGCATGTCCCGACACGCGCTGCGCGCCTGCGGGATGACAGTTCACGCCAGGCGGTCACGGCAATCCGAGACCGCTACACCTCAATACTCCCCCACGAAGTTGATCTCCGGCTCCAGCTGGTGACCCAGCTTCTCCCTGACCTCGTGCTGCGCGTGCTTGACGAGTGCGATGACGTCGGCGCTCGTGGCGCTGCCGAGGTTGACCATGATGTTGGCGTGGATGTGCGAGATCTGGGCGTCGCCCACTCGGTAACCCTTGAGGCCGAGCGAGTCGACGAGGCGGCCGGCGCCGACTCCCTCGATCTTCTTGAAGATCGATCCCGCGCTCGGGTGCCAGTCGAGCCAGGGATGCCTGCTGCCGCGCCAGCTCAGGTTTTCCTGCATCACGCGATGCATGGCCAGGGGATCGCCCTTCTCGAGCTGAAAGGTCGCCGCCAGCACGATATCGGCGCGGTGGTGAAGGACGGTGTCGTCGTAGCCGAAGGCCATGTATGCCTTGTCCACCGTCTTGCGCTCGTTCTCCTGGGTCAGGAGATCGGCCGAGTGGAAGACGTCGGCGATGAACATCGTGCGCTCGCGTTCGGGTGCAGGCGAGAGGAAATGCAGGTTCTGCCAGATGGCGCCGCCAACGGAGCTGGGAATGCCGACGTAGTGCTCCAGTCCCGACCAGCCGCGCTTCACGGCCTCGAGGATCAGTTTCTGCATCACGGCGCCGCTCTCCACCCACACGCGGCCGTCGTCATGCCACACGGCGTGCTGCGACGTGTTGCGGATCACGAGGCCGCGAATACCCTTGTCGGCGACGAGCACGTTGGCGCCGAGGCCGAGCACCAGGTATGGGATGCCGGTCTCGCGGGCGACGAGGAGCGCATGCGCCAGTGCATCGGCCGTGTCGGCCTCGAAGAGGAGGTCCGCCGGTCCGCCGATGCGAAAGGTCGTAAACGGGGCGAGCGGGGTATTGCGAGTGAGCCGCGCCGGATCGAAGGCACTGGCGACGCGCGCGAGCGTCGCCGGATCGATCGGCGGGGCGTTGGACGGGGAGGGGAGCTTGGACATAGGCCAGGGAAAGAAATCATGAGCGTCATACAATCGCTACCGCGCCGGCATCGACTCCTACGCACGACTCTGGCCGCGACCTTCGCCTTCGTGGCCGGCGTGCTCCCGCTGCGGGCGCAGCGCGTCGAGCTGGAGCGCCGCATCCGGCGCGAGACGCTCGCCAACGGACTCGAGGTGATCGTCGTCGAGAATCATGGCGTGCCGCTCGCAACCGTGGAGGCGGATTCGCGCAACGGCTCGTTCACCCAGTCGCCGACGTACGAGGGGCTCTCGCACCTCTACGAGCACATGTTCTTCAAGGGCAACGCAACGTACCCTGAGCCGGAGCAGTTCGTCTCGCGCGCCTCGGAGCTGGGGGCGGTGTTCAACGGCACCACGCATGAAGAACAGGTCAACTACTGGCTCACCGTGCCGTCGGACAGCACGATGCCCGCCCTGGCGCTCCTGGCGTCGGCGCTGCGGACTCCGCTGTTCCGGCAGGACGAGCTGGAGCGCGAACGGGCGGTGGTGATCGGGGAGTACGATCGCCACGAGTCGAACCCGTTCTACGCATTGACGACCGCGATGGACAAGCTGCTGTGGGGCAGCGCCTACAGCCGGAAGAATCCGCTGGGCGAGCGCGCGGTGATCCTTCGCACGACGCCGGCGCAGATGCGCGAGATCCAGCGGAAGTATTACGTGCCGAACAACATGGCTATCCTCGTCACGGGGGATGTGGATGCGACGCGCATCTTCGCCGCGGCGCACCGCCTGTTCGACGACTGGCCGCGTGCGGCCGATCCGTTCGTCACCGACCCGATTCCACCGGTCCCGCCGCTCACGCGAAACCGTGCGGTGGTCGTCGAGCAGCCGGTGAACGCCGTGTTCGTCCAATTGCAGTGGCAGGGTCCGGGTGCGCATTCGGATGTGCCGGCCACCTACGCCGCGGACGTGTTCTCGGACGTGCTCCGGCAGCCCGGCTCCCGGTTCCAGCGCAAGCTGGTGGACAGCGGGCTCTGGCAATCGCTGCAGATCAGCTACTACACGCTCAACCAGGTGGGCCCGATCACGATTGACGGGGCCGTGGCGCCTGAAAAGCTGCGCGAGGCGATCGCAGCGCTGGATCGTGAGCTGTCCGAGGTGGTGAAGCCGGGGTACATCACTGCCGACGCGGTGAACGGGGTGAAGCAGGAGCGCATCGTCGGCACGATGTTGAGTCTCGAGCGCACCTCCGGGTTCACTCAGCAGCTCGGCTTCTGGTGGGCGGTGACGGGACTCGACTATTTCTTCGGCTACGTGGACACGATGGCGAAGCAGACGCCCGACGACCTTCGCCGGTACGCGACGCGCTACATCGTCGGCAAGCCGAGAGTGACGGGAGTGATCCTGTCGCCGGAGACGCGGCGTGCGCTCAAGCTCACGGAAGCGGAGCTGGAAACGGGAGGGGTGCGATGACTGCGCGGTCCGGTCGTATCGGGGAGTTCGTGTTGGCGGTGGCGCTGTGCGGCGTTCCGGTCGCCGCGCGGGGGGCCCCCCCCAGTGAACACCATGTCGCCAGCCGCACCGCGTT
>JANYIN010000014.1 GCA_025362035.1 Gemmatimonadaceae bacterium
GCCCGCGTGCCTGGCGGTACGGCTCTTCGGCCCGCGTGCCTGACGGCACGCTCTTCGGCCCGCATCGCTCCGCTCGCTCTTCGGCCAAGCGTTAACCGACGTTGCTGAAGATCGAGGCGCGGAGCGCCGATGCGGGCTGAATAGCTGAAGAGCGAGCAGCGGAGCGGCGAGCGGGCCGAAAAGCGAGCTGCGCAGCAGCGAGCGCGCCGGCGCAGCGCGCGTCCGCGCGCCGCGCCCGCTATCTGTCCGTCGGCGTCTCCGGTGCCAGGTCTCCCGACTCCAGCGCGCGCGCCGCGATCGCACTCAACCGCCCGTCCTGATTGATCCGCAGCGCCCGCACGTTTCTCCGCGCGCGTCGCATCGCCGCCGGGATGAACACGCGCGCGCAGTCCAGCTCTGCGGTCGCGGCGTCGACACTTCCTGCGCGCTCGATTTCCCATGTGGTGCGCGACAGCACAGCGACCGACAGGTAGATGTCGATGGCGGCGTTCGCGAGGCGCAGTTGAAGGAACTGCTTCTCGATCACCTGCTTGCCGTGCTTGAGCAGCATGCCCTCCACGCCCAGCGCAAGGTCGTGAATCGACGTCGCGACCGACTCCGCCTCGTCGCGCAGGGCCTCGTGGACGCGGGTGAACTCGGGCTTGCTGATCTGTCGTTTGGCGCGCCCGGCGACGTATGATCCGATGGCGCCGAGGGAGTGAAGGGGGTCCTTGAACGCCTTGCCGAGCGCCTTCAGTCGTTCGCCGGGCTGTTGCAGCGCGGTGAGAGCGATGAGCGCGCGAAGGATTTCGTTTGTCCCTTCGAAGATCATGTTGATGCGCGAGTCGCGCACGGCTTGCTCGTACGGATACTCCTTCGAGTAACCGATGCCGCCGGCGATCTGCAGTGCGTCGTTCGCGGCGCGGTTCGCGAGCTCGCTGGCGAAGATCTTGACGGCGGCCGTCTCGAGCGAAAAGTCGATGCTCCCGCGATCCATCATGCCGGCGGTGAGCATCCAGGCCGAATCGGCGGCGTAGGTTTCCGCCGCATTGATGGCGAACTTGTGCTGAATCATCTCGAACGAACCGATCGGCCGCCCGAACTGCTCACGCTGCTTTGCGTAGACGAGCGCCTCGTGCATGATGCGCCGCGCGCCGCGCGCCGAACCCGAGGCCAGGCCCAGACGCCCGGAGTTGAGGATCTCCAGCGCGATCTTGAAGCCGTGGCCCACCTCGCCAAGACGGTCCGCTACGGGCACCTTGACGCCGTCGAACGTCACGGTGCGTGTGTCGCTGGCCTTGATGCCCATTTTCTGCTCGGGCTGGCCGAGCGTGATGCCCGGTGCGTGCGCGTCCACGATGAATGCGGTGACCCTCTGCTTGACCTTCCCGTCGGGCTGTGGAACCGCGACGTTGCCGAACACCGTGAACAATCCCGCGTACCCGGCGTTCGAGATCCAGATCTTGGTGCCGGTGAGGCGATAGAAGGTGCCGTCGTCGCTGAGCACGGCCGACGTCGTCATCGCCTGCGCGTCCGATCCGGAGCCCGGCTCCGTGAGGCAGAACGCGGCCACCGTGGTGCCAGCGGCGCAACCGGGCAGCCACCGTTGCTTCTGGTCTTCCGTGCCGAACAGCGTGATGCCCTTGCATCCGATGCTCTGGTGCGCGCCGAAGTAGACGCACAGCGCGGGATCGGTTCCGCCGATTTCGCCGAACACGCGGTTGAACACCTTGGCTGACGCGCCAAAGCCGCCGTACGCCTCGGGAATGTTGAGTCCCATCAGTCCGAGGTCACCCATTCCGGCGCGTACCTGGTCCGGGAACTTGCCGTCGTGATCGAGTTGCCTGGTATCCACGTTGTCCGCTGCCCACGCCCGGAACGAATCGAGAATCATGTTCAGCGATTCGCGCTCGTCGGGCTCCAGCGCCGGGAACGGGAACACGAGGTCTTCGCGGATCTCACCGAGAAACACGCCCTTGGTGAAGGACGGATAGAGATCAGGATTCGCAAGATGCGGGGCGTCTGCCGGCGGCGCCGCGACGGGAACGGTAGCGGTCACGGAATGACTCCTTGTCCGATAGAGAAGCTGCTGTGAAGAATACGCGCCGACACTGCCCCCGGGGAGTCCGAGAAGCACCAAGCACGCCGCGGCAGGAGCAGCGATCTAGTCGCCGCCGTCGCCCATCAGTACTTTCGCGCCATGCTGCGCACCTGGGTTTCCAGAGCTGGACCCGCGCTCGGCCTCGTGGCTGTGGTCGCGGCGTTCGCGTTCCTGACCGATGCCCCGGATCGATACCTGTCCGCGTTCAATCTCCGCATCGTGCTCTCGCAGACGGTGATCGTCGCGCTGGGCGCCATCGGCATGACCATGATCGTGATCAGCGGCGGCATCGACCTGTCGGTGGGAGCAACGATCGCGCTGACCGGAGTCATCACGGCGCTGGGCGTCGGCGCGGGCTGGTGGCCCTCGCTGGCGCTGCTCGTCGCGGTGCTCGCCGGCGGAATAGTGGGCGCCATCAATGGCGTGGTGATCACCACGCTGCGCGTCGTTCCCTTCATCGTCACGCTGGGCATGCTCGGTATCGCACGCGGTGTGGCGAAGTGGCTTGCGCACGAAGCCACGGTGAACGTGCCCCCCACCTGGGTGAACGATCTGCTCGTCACCTTTCCGCGCCAGCGATGGCTGGTGTTGCCCATCGGCGTGTGGGCGACCCTCGCGCTCGCCTTGATCGCGGCCTTCATCCTGAATCGCACGGTGTTCGGCCGGCGCATCTTTGCACTCGGGTCGAACGAAGCGGCGGCACGCGCCTGTGGCATCGATACAAAGCGCCTCAAGATCGCGACGTACGCATCAGCGGGATGTCTCTTCGGCCTGACCGGCGTGATGCAGATGTCTCGGCTTCGCCAGGGCGACCCCACGGTGGCGAACGGCGCGGAGTTGGACATCATCGCCGCCGTGGTCATCGGCGGTGGCAGTCTGAGCGGCGGGGAAGGCAGCATCGGCGGTTCGCTGATCGGCGCGCTGATCATGGCCTTTCTCCGCAACGGGTGCCAGCAAATGGGCTGGCCCAACTACATCCAGGAGATCATCATCGGCGTCATCATCGTGCTTGCGGTGGCGCTCGACCGTGCGCGCGCGACGTGGGCCGAGCGATCCGCGTCGCTCTCGTTGTCCACAGCACAATAGCAGCGACATGGAACGCGCGCAGGTCGTTGACTCGCATGTGCACTTCTGGGATCCGGCGGCGCTTCGCTATCCGTGGCTGGAAGAAACGCCGGCGCTGGAACGTGCTTTCCTGCCGCCGGACTATTTCCAGGACGACGTAGGCGCCACCACCGCGGTGGTGTTCGTGGAGGCCAATTGTCGTGCGGCCGACAGCGCCGCAGAAGTGCGATTCGTGCGCCAACTGATGGGCATCGAACCGCGTATCGTGGGCATCGTGGCGTTCGTGGACATGCTGGACGAGCGCTCGCGCACCGACGCGCTCGAGCGGTTGGCGGGCACACCACGGGTGGTTGGCGTGCGGCACAACATTCAGGGACACGCGCCGGGCTTCTGTACCAGCGCCGCGTTTGTGAACGGCGTGCGAGCCGTTGGCGGAATGGGTTTCACCTTTGACGTCTGCGCCACGCACGACCAACTCTCCGAAGTGGAACAGCTGGCCGATCGCTGTGCCGATACCGTTCTCGTCCTCGATCACTGCGGGAAACCCGCCATTCGCGACAACGAGTTCGCGCGTTGGAGCGAAGACATCATGCATCTGGCCGCGCATCCCAACGTGTCGTGCAAGTTTTCGGGACTGCTCACCGAAGCTCGGCCGGAATGGCGCGGCGACGAAGCGCTGCGTCCGTATGCCGAACACGTGCGGGAGTGCTTCGGCGCCGAGCGCCTTCTCTATGGCAGTGACTGGCCTGTCGTAACGGCCGCCGGCCACGTCTCGGCATGGCGGGCGTTCACCGATCGTTTCTGCGCGTCGTGGCTTCCCGAAGACCGCCGGCTGTTCTACGCCGAGAACGCCATCCGTCTCTATGGACTCGAATTGCATGCCCACTCCTGAACGCACGCTCGCAAACAAGGTCGCCGTCGTCACCGGCGGCGCGTCTGGCATCGGTCAGGCCATCGCGGTTCTCTTCGCGGAACGGGGGGCACACGTGGCGGTTCTGGACGTGAGTGCCTCAGAGGAAACGATGGCGCGCATCTCCGCCGCGCACGGAACCGGCATGCACCACACATGCGACGTGACGAACCAGGCCGAGGTGGATGCTGCGTTCGCCGTCGTCGCGACGCGGTGGCGTCAACCCGACATCCTGGTAAACAGCGCGGGCGTGGCACACGTCGGCACCGTGGAGCAGACGTCCGAAGAGGATTTCGACCGTGTATATGCGGTGAACGTCAAGGGCGTCTACAACTGCCTTCGCGCCGGCGTGGCCGCGATGAAGGACCGCGGCGGCGCGATTCTCAATATGGCGTCCGTGGCCTCGACCATCGGCATTCCGGATCGGTTCGCGTACTCCATGAGCAAGGGTGCCGTGCTCACGATGACCTATTCCGTGGCGCGCGACTACGTGCACCACAAGATCAGGTGCAACTGCATCGCACCCGGACGCGTACACACGCCGTTCGTGGATGGGTTCCTCGCAAAGAACTATCCGGGGCGCGAGGCGGAGATGTTCGAGCAGCTCTCGCGAACGCAACCCATCGGGCGAATGGGACAACCGCCGGAGATTGCCGAACTGGCACTGTTCCTCTGCTCGGACGCCGCCGGCTTCGTGACCGGCAGCAACTACGCCATCGACGGTGGATTCGCCTCCCTCAAAATGTGACTCATGAAACTCATTCGATTCGGTGTGGCGGGCAGCGAACGACCCGGAGTGCAGCTTCCTGATGGCCGTCGTATCGACGCGTCCGCGTTCGGCGAGGACTACGACGAGCATTTCTTTGGAGAAGACGGTCTACCGCGACTGGCGCAATGGCTGGAGGCGCGCGGCAATGATGCGCCGACCATTTCCTCCCACGCGCGGCTCGGCCCGCCGATGCGCCGCCCAAGCAAGATCGTGTGCGTTGGCCTGAACTACCGGAAGCACGCCGAAGAGTCAGGGATGACCCTGCCATCGGAGCCAGTGCTCTTTCTCAAGTCCACCAGCGCCATCGTCGGTCCGGACGATCAACTCACCATTCCCAAGGGAAGCGTCAAGACGGACTGGGAGGTGGAACTGGCCGTCGTGATCGGCAGGCGCGCGAGCTACGTGACGGAGAGCGCGGCCCTCGACCATGTAGCCGGCTACCTGCTTCACAACGACTACTCGGAACGCTCGTTCCAGCTGGAGCGAGGCGGGCAGTGGGTGAAGGGAAAGAGCTGCGACACGTTCGCGCCCCTTGGGCCGTTCATCGCCACCAGGGACGAAATCCCCGATGCACAGTCGCTGAACATGTGGCTGTCGGTGAACGGCGAGCTGAAGCAGGAGAGCTCCACGGCCGACATGGTGTTCGCCGTGCCCACGCTCGTGAGCTACATCAGCCAGTTCATGACGCTGCTGCCCGGCGACGTGATTTCCACTGGCACGCCCGAGGGGGTGGCCGCGGGACATCGCCCCATCCGCTACCTCCACGATGGCGACGTCGTGACGCTGGGCATCGATGGACTGGGCGAATCGCGACAGCACGTCCGCGGCTGGTCATGACGCGCACCATCACGCGCGTGGATGTGCACGACGTCCGCTTTCCCACCTCGGCGCTGCTGGACGGCTCGGATGCGATGAATCCGGACCCCGACTACTCGGCGGCGTACGTCGTGCTACACACGGATGCCGGCGACCACATCGAGGGACACGGACTCACCTTCACCATTGGCCGCGGCAATGAGTTGTGCGTGGCGGCCGTGCACGCGCTTGCGCCGCTGGTACGCGGGCGTTCGCTGGAGGACATCACGGCGGACATGGGCGCGTTCTGGCGGCACATGGTGGGGGACTCGCAGCTGCGGTGGGTAGGTCCGGAGAAAGGCGTCGTCCACATGGCCACGGCCGCCGTGGTGAACGCCGTTTGGGACCTCTGGGCCAAGGTGGAAGGCAAGCCGCTCTGGAAGCTGCTGGCGGACATGAGCCCGGAGGACATCGTTCGCTGCATCGATTTCCGCTACATCACGGACGCGCTCGCGCCGGAGCAGGCGCTGGAGATCCTGCGTCGGCACACTCCCATGCGGGCGGAGCGCGAGGCCGAGCTGCGGCGCGACGGGTATCCCGCGTACACCACCTCGGCGGGCTGGCTCGGCTACTCCGACGAGAAGATTCGCCGCTTGTGCAGAGAAGGTTTGGCGCAAGGGTGGTCACACTTCAAGATCAAGGTGGGACGGGATCTCGCGGACGACGCGCGCCGCAGCGCGATCGTCCGCGAGGAGATCGGTCCTGACCGCACGTTGATGCTGGACGCCAATCAGGTGTGGGACGTAGATGAAGCCATCGCGAACATGCGCGTGCTGGCCCGGTTCGATCCCTGGTGGATCGAGGAGCCGACTAGTCCGGATGACGTGCTCGGGCATGCCGCCATCGCGCGCGCCGTTGCGCCCATTGGAGTGGCCACTGGAGAGCAGTGCCAGAACCGTGTGGTGTTCAAGCAGTTGATGCAGGCCAAGGCCATGAAGTTCTGCCAGATCGATAGCTGCCGCCTTGGCGGCGTGAACGAGGTCCTGGCGGTCTTGCTGCTGGCGGCACGGTTCGGCATTCCTGTATGTCCACATGCCGGCGGCGTGGGGTTGTGCGAGTACGTGCAGCATCTGGCCATCTTCGACTACCTCTGTGTGAGCGGGTCGCTAGAGGATCGCATCGTGGAATACGTGGACCATCTGCACGAACACTTCGTGGATCCGGTCGTCATTCGGAACGGCCGCTACATGCCGCCGACGGCGCCGGGCTACAGCATCACGATGAAGCGGGAGAGTCTCAGGGCGCATGCATTCGCGTCGCCAACCGAAACGACCACGCTCACGGAGGACTGAGGGATGACCGCATCACGAAGAGGCATGAGCATTCGAGAACGCGTCGTGGCCTGCACCCTTGCCGCCATCGTTGCCGTGGGGCCCGTCGCCGCCCAGCCGCCGGTGCGGGACTTTACCCAGGACTCCCCAGCACAAAAGGACGCCCGAATGGCTTGGTGGCGTCAGGCGCGGTTCGGCATGTTCGTCCACTTCGGCGCCTATGCCGTACCCGCCGGCACCTACCACGGGCAGCGGGTGGGCGGTGGCGAGTGGATCATGAACAACTCGCACATCCCCATTACCGAGTACGAGCAGTTCACCCGGTCCTTCAATCCGGTCAGGTACGACGCGGACGCGTGGGCCAGGACGGCGAAGGACGCGGGCATGAAGTACATCATCATCACGTCAAAGCACCACGACGGCTTCGGGATGTTCAACTCGAAGGTATCGGGCTACGACATCGTGCACGCGTCGCCGTTTCATCGCGACGTGATCAAGGCCCTGTCGGAGGCGGCACACCGACAGGGGCTGAAGTTCGGCGTCTACTACTCCATCATGGACTGGCATCATCCCGATGCACAGGGCGCCGCCGCCCCCAACTACAACAGCAGCACGGTCAGCAATCCGAACTTTGGCCGGTACGTGGAGACGTACATGAAGCCGCAGCTCAAGGAGCTGGTCTCGCAATATCCCTACATCGATGTGCTCTGGTTCGACGGCGAGTGGATCGCGGACTGGAACAACGAGCGTGGACGGGATCTCTACAATTACGTCCGCTCTCTCAAGCCCGGACTCATCGTGAACAACCGTGTGTCCAACGGGCGCAACGGTTCCATGAGCGGCGTAGATACGCAGGGGCGTATCGGGCTCGGCGACTTCGGCACGCCGGAGCAGGAGGTGCCGGCCAAGGGACTGCCGGGGGTGGACTGGGAGACGTGCATGACGGTCAACGAGAACTGGGGCTTTCAATCATTCGACGACGATTGGAAGAGTCCTCGCCAACTGCTTCGGACGCTCATCGATATCGCGGCCAAGGGAGGCAATCTGCTGCTGAACGTCGGGCCGAACGGTGCGGGCGAAATTCCGGTGGAGAGCGTGTCGCGTCTTCACGAAATGGGCGAGTGGATGCGCGTGAACGGCGAATCGATCTACGCCACCACCGCCAGCCCGTACGGTGAGCCTCCGTGGGGGCGCTACACCGCCAAACCGGGGTACGTATACGCCCACGTGTTCGATTGGCCCAAGGAGCTGGCGATCCCCCTCACCGGCATGACGGCAAAGCCGCGCGCCGCGTACATGCTAGCCGATCACCTACCCGTGAGGATCGAGGAGACCGACGCAGGCTTCGTGGCGACTCTCCCCAAGCGTGCGCCGAGCTCGATCGCGTCGGTGCTGGTGCTCGACATGGGACGCGGGCGGCGCTGATGGCTTCCGCAACGATGCGTGCCGCCGTGCTGGTGGATGTCGGTCGCATCGAGGTGCGGGACGTACCACGAGAGGCGCCGGGCCCACGGGACATTCTTGTGCGCGTGGAAGCGGTCGGGCTGTGCGGCACCGACCTGCACATCGTTGCCGGACACGCGAATTACAACCGGGACGATCGTGGGCGCATCCGGCCGCTGCACGTGCACCCCCAGATACTTGGCCACGAAATCGCCGGCGTCGTGGCCGAGCGCGGCCAGAGCGTGGAGGGGCTTCTCGTGGGGGAGCGGGTGGTGATCGATCAGGGGCTCACATGCGTCAGTGAGTCACGGGTGCCCGAGTGCGAGTACTGCCTGAGCGGCGACTCACATCAGTGCGAGCACTACCGGGAACACGGGATCACCGGTCTGCCCGGAGGCTTTGCGGAGTTCATCACGGTGCCCGCGTTGAACGCGGTGCGAATCGAGAGCGACATCGCCGCTGACTGCGCGGCACTCACGGAGCCGCTCGGCTGCATCATCCACTCTACCGATTTCCTGACGCGTGCGTCCTCGCGCTATGCTTTGGGGGTGGGAGGGCGAGCGCAGACCATTCAAGCGATGCTCATCTGTGGCGGCGGACCAGCGGGCCTGCTTTTCGTGCAGTACCTCCGAAATGTGATCGGCTTCGACGGATTGCTGCTCGTGAGCGAACCTAACGCGAAGAGGCGCGGGCTGGCCGAGCGGTTCGGGGCGCTCGCGATCGATCCGAATACAGTGGATGTCGTTGAAGCCGTATCGGAGCTCACCGCGGGCCGTCAGCTCGAGTTGCTCATCGACGCTGCCGGCGCCGGCGATGTGTACGGCGCCATTCCAGGGCTCCTCCGCAAGCAAGGGACGGTGCTGATGTACGGGCACGGCCACGCGGGAGTGGATTTCAGCGTCATGAACGGCGTGCAGTTTCTCGAGCCCACGCTCGTCTCGCCGGCGGGCGCGTCCGGCGGCCACGAGGCCGACGGCCGCCCAACGACCTATGTACGCGCGCTGCGTTGCATCGAGGAAGGCGTGATCGATGTCGCGTCATTGATCACCCATCGTTATACGTCGCTCGACCGCGTGGCGTCGGCCTTCGCCGGAGACCACGAGAAGCCGGAGTACGTGAAGGGCGTCGTCGCGTTGTGAGATCAAGTCGAATTCCTTCCCACGCAATTGGCCGGTGGGTCGCTCCTCATCCGGGAACACGATGCCAGTGACACGCTTTCTTCTCTGTGCGACACTTCCGATTCTCGCCGCCGCGTGCGGTGACGCCAAACCAGCGGCTACGAGCAAGGCCGGCAAGACGCTGACCATTGCCGTCATTCCCAAGGGCACGACGCACGAATTCTGGAAGTCGATTCACGCCGGTGCGGTGCAGGCGGAGCGGGAGTTGAACGCCGCCGGCGATTCTGTAAAGGTCATCTGGAAGGGTCCTCTGCGCGAGGACGATCGCGAGCAGCAGGTCCAGGTGGTGGAAGGCTTCGTGAGCCAGCATGTGGACGGCATCGTCCTCGCGCCGCTGGACAACAGGGCTCTCGTTCGACCCGTGGAAGAGGCGAAAGCAGCCGGAATTCCCGTTGTCATCATCGACTCCGGTCTGGAGAGCGACGCGATGGAGAGCTTCGTCGCCACCGACAACACCAAGGGTGGAGAGCTTGCGGCGGACCGACTGGGCCA
>JANYIN010000019.1 GCA_025362035.1 Gemmatimonadaceae bacterium
GGCCGCGTTACTCGCCGTGCGCCGCGGGCACGACAAGATCTACATGGACGACCTCGAAGAGGCGAAGGACAAGGTCATGCTCGGCGCCGAGCGGAAGTCCATGGTGATGAAGGACGAGGAGCGTCGGCTCACGGCGTATCACGAGGCCGGACACGCCTTGTGCGCCATGAAGGTCGTGGGGAACGATCCCCTGCATAAGGTCACGATCGTTCCGCGTGGCCGTGCTCTGGGCCTCGCGTTCACACTGCCGGAAGATGATCGCGTCTCGATCACGCGCCAACAGCTCGAGGCGGCGCTGGTCATGACGTACGGCGGCCGCACGGCGGAAGAACTCGTGTTCGGCTACGAGCGAGTAACGACTGGCGCGTCGAGCGACATCCAGAAGGCCACGAGCATTGCGCGCCGGTATGTAACGCAGTGGGGGCTGTCGGACGCGATCGGCCCGATTCTCGTCGGGGACAACGAACAGGAGTTGTTCCTTGGCCGAGAGATCCAACATCGCCGCGAAGTCAGCGAGCAGACTGCTCAACTCGTGGATGCCGAGGTGAAGCGCGTGATCACCAAGGCGTACGATCGCGCGAAGGTCGTACTCAGTGAGAACCTCGATCTGCTGCACACGTTGGCGAGCGCGCTCTTGGAGCGTGAAACGCTGACGGCGGAGGATATCAAGATGATCGCTCGTGGCGAGGCGTTGCCGCCCCGAGCAAGCGGAATCCTGGCGACGCCGGTAATTCCCCCGGCGCCAATGATTCCCGCGCCGGTCTCCGAGCCGCGTCGCAAGCCGTTACTCGGCGGACCAGAACCGTCGCCGGCGTAACGACCACGTTCGCCCAGCCGGCAATTGGCTGGGCGGTGGACCGCACTGATCACGAATCATCCCATCGAATCGGCCTGGAAGTCTCCTTGGAGGCTCCAGGCCGATTCTGATCGTATGTCGTCCGATCACGCCCACCCTGCCGCGACACGCCTGATGACCCGACGCGCGCCGAGTACATCGGCCAAGCCACACGACTCGCGTTATCTTCCCCCCATGACCCCGGCCTGGAGCGTTCGTGGACGCGTCGTGTCGATCGAGCATCCGATCGTCATGGGGATCGTGAACGTGACACCGGACAGCTTCAGCGACGGCGGCGACTTTCTTGACCCGGACAACGCGGTCGGGCATTGCCATCGACTGCTTGCGGATGGCGCTGACATCCTCGACATCGGCGGCGAGTCCACGCGGCCGCAGGGCGCGCGGGCCGTTTCAACGGATGAGGAGTTGCGACGTGTGCTGCCCGTCATTCGCGCGATGGCCCGCGCGAGACCCGACGTGTTGCTGTCCGTGGACACTGTCAAGGGTGCCGTTGCCGACGCCGCGATCGACGCGGGTGTGCACATCGTGAATGACGTGTCGGGCTTGCGGCTCGATCCGGACATGGCAGGAGTGTGCGCGCGCCATCGCGCTGGGGTGGTGCTCATGCACTCGCGCGGCAGCGTAGAAGACATGGCAACGTATGCGCAGGCTTCCTACGACGGCGATCCTGTTGATGAGGTGGTCGCGGAGTTGCGCATTCGAATTCGAGACGCCCGCGAGGCAGGAGTAGAGTCGGAGCGCATCGCCCTCGATCCCGGCATCGGCTTTTCGAAGCGAAGCGCGCATTCGCTTCGAATACTGGGCTGCCTGGACCGCGTGTCGGCCCTGGGATTCCCGGTCGTGATCGGCGCGTCGCGGAAGCGGTTCATCGGCGAGATCGCGACGGCGTCGGAGCCGCAGCTGCGCGTGCACGGGAGCGTCGGCGCCAGCGTGGCCGCGTACCACCGCGGCGCGCGCATCTTTCGCGTGCACGACGTGCTGGCCACGAGGCAAGCGCTGGATGTCGCGGCGGCCATCCGATCTGCCGGGTGCGCATGAACGAACTGGAACAGCTGCGGCTCCTGCATCCAGGGTGGCGCGACGTCGTCGAGGTCATCATCGTCGCGTTCGCGCTCTATCGCGTCCTGCGGCTGTTCCGAGGCACACGCACGCTGCAGATCGTTTCCGGGCTGGGCATCCTGCTCGTCGTGTACATCGCCTCATGGTTTCTGAAGCTGGAAATGATTTCGTACCTGCTTGGATTCGTCTTTCAATACGGCGCCATCGCGATGCTGGTAGTGTTCGCCCCGGAGTTGCGCGCGGCGCTGGCGCATCTGGGGCAGGCGCGATTCGCTCGGATGTTCCAGCAGATGCAGCAACGGGAAGTGGCCGAGGAGATCTGCGAAGCGGTGGAGCGCCTGAGCCGCTCGGGCATCGGCGCGATCGTCGCGATCGAGCATGAGGTGTCACTGGATGGCTACGCGGAGTCGGGATCGCGGATGGACGCCAAGGTGTCGGCGGATTTGTTGACGACCATTTTCACTCCGTACTCGCCCCTGCACGACGGAGCTGTCATCATTCGCGGCGACACGATCATCGCGGCGGGATGCATCCTGCCGCTGTCACAGAAGACGCTCACGGACCGCGCGCTGGGCACGCGGCATCGCGCGGCCCTCGGGCTCACCGACGAGACCGATGCGGTGGTGCTCGTGGTGAGTGAGGAGCGGTCCACCGTGTCGATCGCCGAACGAGGTCGGCTCTGGCGTGACCTGACGCCGACTCAAGTACGCGACGTCCTTGCTGGCCGTGCCCCCGTGCGCGCGTCGGTGGAGTCGGCGGGAGTGTCGAGCTGAGGACACGCGGCGTTGCTTGGCTCGGCGGCGCCACGTTGCTGCTCGTCTACACGTGCACCATGGCGCCGGGCGTGACGTTCTGGGACGCCGGCGAGTTCATCGCTGCGGCCCACGTGTTCGGTGTTCCGCATCCGCCGGGCACACCGCTGTTCGTCGCCGCCGGGCACGTGTGGATACTGATCCTTGGCGGCGCGCTCGGTGTGGCGCGCGCGAGCAATCTGCTCTCGGCCGCATGCACCGCGGTCGCCGGTGGAGTGACCGGCTGGATCATCACCCGTGACACGGAACACGTGCCCGGCGCGGCGTGGGGCGGGCTGTCTGGCGTGCTGTGCGCCGGCCTGGCGACGAGCATCTGGGCCAACGCGACGGAAACGGAGGTATACGCGGTGTCCCTGCTGCACGTCGCGCTGATGCTGGGGTGTGCGCTGCGCGCCACGGATGGGCGTCCTGGCGCGGACGGCCGATGGCTTCTGTGCACGGCGTACCTCATCGCCCTCGCGCCCGCCGTGCACCTGAGTGCCCTGGTGGGCGCGCCGGCCGCCATCTTGCTCGCGTCGCGTCGCAAGGAAGGTGCATGGTGCGTGGATCGCGCGCTGCTGCTCACGGGAGTGCTCGTCGCGTCTGCCGGCATCGGACGAATGTCGTGGACGCTGGTGTTGCTCGGCGCGCTGCTGGCCGGCACCTCCGCCATGTTGCGGCGACGCGAGCTTCCGCGTTTCCCGCGTTCATTCTCGCCCGTAATCGGAGTCATTGCTCTTGTTGCGATTGCGGCAAGCGCGCTGCTGATCCTGCTGCTGCGCGCTCGTCACGATCCGGCCGTCAACCAAGGCAATCCCGACACCGTTGCCGCACTCGCCGATGTGGTCGCGCGGCGACAGTATGACGTGGCCGGGCTCTGGCCGCGTCAGGCTCCGCTGTGGCTGCAGGCAGTGAACATTGCGCAGTACGTTGACTGGCAGTTCGCCTTCGCATGGGGCCGTGGAATCTTCACCACGCCTATCCGCCTGTGTGTCGCGCTGTTCTTTCTGGCCTTGGCAGTGACGGGCTGGCGCGCACTGCGGCGGGACGCGCGCCACGTTGCCGAGGCGTTTGGCGTCCTCGTGCTGTGTGGGTCACTGGGCGTGGGCGTCTATCTCAACTTCAAGGCGGGGGCCTCGATCGGCTACGGGTTCGTGCCGGCCGAGGCGCACGAGGCGCGGGAGCGCGACTATTTCTTCGTGCTCGCCTTCTGGGGATGGGGAGTGTTCGCGGGATATGGCGCGATGGAGCTTCTGCGACGTCGCAAGTGGCCTGCATGGCTGGCGATGGGGGCCGCCGTCGTGCCGCTCCTGGGAAACTGGAGCGCGAACGATCGCGCTCGGGGTGACCAAGCCTGGGTGCCGCGCCAGATGGCGATGGCCTTCTTGCAGAGCGCGCCGAGCAATGCGATGCTGTTCGTCGCCGGCGACAATGACACGTATCCGCTCTGGTACCTGCAGCACGTGGAAGGCGTGCGCCGCGACGTGACGCCCGTCACGATGCCGCTGCTTCCAGCCGCGTGGTACCGCGCGGAGATCGCGCGCCGCACGGGGCTGCGCTGGCCGGACAGCGCGTATGTCGAGGGAGCCAGATGGTCCCACGAGGAACAGGCGGCGCTGATCGCGCGTGCGGCGCGGGCCGCGGGACGTCCCGTAGCGGTCTCGGTGGCGCTGGGCGCCCGGGAGCGCTCGCTGCTTGGCGCAGCGTGGCGGCTCCACGGAGTGGTTTACGTCTCGAACGCGCCGCCGAATGGCTCGCGCGAACCGCCAACGATCGACGCAGCGGCTGTGCCCGGCGTGCCAGCCCTGCCGCTGGTGCGCCGGCTCGAGTCACGCCTGCCGGACGACGTGACGGGGATGATGCTTGGCCTGCTGGAGTGCCGTCGGCTGGCGGGGCTGTCCGAGGGCCCATCAGCCGTGAGGGACTCGCTTGAAGTGAGGTGCAACCTCCGGTAAATTGTTGTGTTATGCCTTTTCAGGACCTGCCTGCCCGGCTCGCCGAGGTCCAGGCGCGAATCAACCTGGCGCGGGAACGCGGCGGGCACGGCCAAACGGTCACGATCGTCGCGGTGACGAAGACGTATGGTTCCGACGCCCCGGTCGCGGCGTGGGATGCGGGTATACGGGATGTGGGGGAGAATCGAGTCCAGGAAGCACTCACGAAGATGATGGAGGTCTCGGTTCCGATCCGCTGGCATCTGATCGGTCATCTTCAGCGAAACAAGGTGAAGCAGCTGGACGGGCTTCACCTCATCCATTCGATGGACAGCCCGCGATTGGCGGATGCGCTCGACGTTCACGGTCGGGACCGCGCCCGGCCGATGGATGCGCTACTGCAGGTGAACGTATCGGGCGAAGGCAGCAAGGGCGGCTACGAGCCGTCGGATGTCGCGGCCGAAGCTCGTCGCTTGCACGGCATGGAGGGGGTGAGGGTACGCGGGGTGATGACCATGGCACCGTTCGATGCTGATGAAATGATGCTGCGAAGGGTGTTCGGTGGGGCGCGGCGTACGGCCGAAGCGCTGCGCGATGCGGGTCACGATGCACTGGTGCTCTCGATGGGAATGTCCGGGGATTACGAAATAGCAGTCGAGGAGGGCGCCACCCTGGTGCGCCTCGGAACCGTGCTGTTCGGAGCGAGATCTGCCTAATGGACGAGACCTTTCATCTCACCCCGCTGGACGTCCGGCGCTACGACTTCGGAAAGGCGTTGCGCGGCTACGATCCCGAGCGTGTCGAGCAGTTCCGCGAGCAGGTCGCAGACGAACTGGAACGGCTCACGCGCCTGGCCCAGGACTTCGAACAGAAAGCCAAGGGCTTTCATGAGCAGCTTCGGGCGTTCCGCGAGCGGGACAAGGCGCTGAACGACGCGCTGGTGAGCGCGCAGCAACTGCGCGCGGAAATCCGCGAGTCCTCCGAGCGTGAAGCCGCGCTCATCATCCGCGAGGCCCAAGCCGAGTCGGAACGGCACGCAGATCTGGCGCGCCACGAGATCCGGAAACTCGAACAGCAGTTGGGGGAGCTGGAGCGCGCGCGTCGCAGCCACCTCACACAGCTGCGGGTGATGGCCGAACGCCACCTGGCGGAGATCACTGCTGCCGAAAATGCGCCCGACATCGAATACCCGTCGCGCGCGCTGTCCGCCGCCGCGCTGGATGGCGTGGCCGGCCGTACCGCGGGAGCACGGTAGCGAGAGCATGACGACGGTGCTGGAGCCAGGGAACGCGCGCGTGGTTGCGCACACGATCGATGCCGTGTTGGCGGCGGCGGACGTGGTGCGCGCCCGCTTCGCGACACCGCCGGACGTCGCCATCGTACTCGGCACAGGGCTCGGTGGCCTGGCGCGTGAGATTGACGTCTCGGCAGAGATCTCGTACGAGGCGATTCCTGGATTTCCCGTGTCCACCGTGGAAAGCCACGCCGGGCGTCTCTTGTGCGGCACACTGGGGGGGCAGTCGGTGATCGCGATGGAAGGACGCTTTCACCGCTATGAAGGCTACTCGATGCAGCAGATCACCTTTCCGGTGCGTGTGCTCCGCGCCCTGGGCGCCGGCACGCTGGTCGTGTCGAATGCGTGCGGTGGGATGAATCCGCTCTGGTCTGCGGGCGACGTCATGCTCATTTCAGATCACATCAATTTTCTTGGCGACAGTCCACTCATCGGCGCGCACGACGATCGCTTCGGCGCACGGTTCCCGGACATGTCCGCTGCGTACGATGCGTCGTTGCGGGCACTGGCTCGTGCGGTGGCGGTGGAGCGGCGGATGGTGTTGAGAGAGGGCGTCTACGTCGCCGTCGCCGGCCCCAGTCTCGAGACGCGCGCGGAGTATCGGATGTTGCGCGCCATGGGCGCCGATGTGGTAGGTATGAGCACCGTGCCCGAAGTGATCGTGGCGGTTCAGGCGGGCATGCGTGTGCTTGGCGTGTCGATCATCACGGACCTGTGTCTCCCTGACGCGCTCGAGCCGGCCGAGCTCGCGACGATCATCGCCGTCGCCAACGCCGCGGAGCCCCGCCTGACCGCGCTCGTGCGTGGTGTGCTGGAGCGACTGTGACCGTCTCCGACATGCTGCGGCCGCGCTTCGCGTTGATCCCGGCGGATGCCCCGGCCGACGACCAGGAACGCGCGCTCCTGATGCGCTGGCGCGAGGAAGGTCTGTTCGCGCGCACCTTGGCTGAACGCGTCGGTGCGCCGCCGTTCGTGTTTTACGAAGGTCCCCCAACGGCCAACGGCCGGCCCGGCGTCCATCACGTGTTCGCGCGCACGGTCAAGGATCTCTTCTGTCGGCATCGCGCGATGAAGGGCCATCGCGTGGAACGAAAGGCCGGCTGGGATACGCACGGGCTGCCCGTGGAAATCGAGGTCGAAAAGCGGCTGGGCATCAGCGGGAAACAGGAGATCGAGACGCTCGGCGTGGCGGAGTTCAATCGACTCTGCCGCGAGAGCGTGTTTACGTACCGCGCTGAATTCGAAGTGCTGAGCGAGCGGATCGGCTACTGGCTGGACTACGCCGATCCATACGTCACGTACTCGAACGACTACATCGAGAGCGTGTGGTGGTCTCTGGCAACGCTGTACGGCAAGGGACTGCTGTACCAGGGACACAAGATCCTCCCGTACTGTCCACGCTGCGGCACCACGTTGTCGAGCCACGAGGTAGCGCAGGGCTACGAAGATGTCCAGGATCCGAGTGTCTACGTGGCGCTCGATCTCGGCATGGTCGGCGGGGAGGTGGTGGAGGACGCGGTCGAAATGCCGGGACGCACGTCGCGGCGCATCCTGGTGTGGACGACCACGCCGTGGACGCTCGTCTCGAATGCGGCGCTGGCGGTGCATCCGGATCTCGTATATGTGGAGCTCCGCAAGACGGACAGCCGTGACACCCGCACCATCATCATGGCGGGCTCGCGCGCTCCGGTCGTCCTCGGCGAGGACTACGAGACGCGGTGGACGCGCGTGGGAACACTGACCGGCGCCGATCTCGTCGGCGCGCGCTATCGTCGTCCCCTCGATTTCGTCGCGTATCCGGAAGGCACCAACCACGAGATCATCGTCGGCGAGGAGTTCGTCAGTGCGGACGACGGCTCGGGCGTGGTGCACATGTCGCCGGCATTCGGCGCGGACGACTACGCGGCGGGGCGTCGGCACAACCTCGCGTTTCTGCAGCCGGTCGATTCTCGCGGCAGGTTTCCGCAGGACATGCCGCTGGTGGGCGGCCGGTTCGTGAAGGAGGCGGACGCGGACCTGATCGAGGAATTGAAGCGTCGAGGTGTGCTGTGGAAGGCCGCGACGCTGGTGCACTCGTATCCGCATTGCTGGCGCTGCCGGACGCCGCTGCTGTACTACGCGCGCACGTCGTGGTTCGTGCGTACGTCGTCGTACAAGGACGAGATGCTGGCGCGGAACGCACGGGTGAACTGGAGCCCGCGGGACGTGGGCGAGGGTCGATTCGGCGAGTGGCTGGAGAACAACATCGACTGGGCCGTGTCGCGCGACCGCTACTGGGGAACGCCGCTGCCGCTGTGGATCTGCGATCGCGACGCATCGCACGTTGATGTCATCGGGAGCTACGCCGAATTGGCCCGGCACGCGGGCGTGCAGCTTGGCACGGACTTCGACCCGCACAAGCCGTTCATCGATGCCTACCAGTGGGCGTGCACTGCGCCGGACTGTCACGGCGAGATGCACCGCACACCCGAGGTCATCGATGCCTGGTACGATTCAGGCTCCATGCCGTTTGCGCAGTGGCACTATCCGTTCGAGCATCGCCACGATCTGGCAAGTCACTTCCCGGCGGATTTCATCGCAGAGGGGCTCGATCAGACCCGTGGGTGGTTCTATTCGCTGCTGGCCATCGCCACGGGACTGGGCGACGCGCTGCCGAACAACGCGCCCGGCACCGCGTCGCCGTACCGCGCCGTGATGGTGAACGGCACGGTGCAGGATGCCAGCGGCAAGAAGATGTCGAAGAGCCGCGGCAACGTCGTGGATCCCGTTGGCGTCATCGAGCGACACGGCGCCGATGCGGTGCGGCTGTTCCTCGTCAGCAGCAGCAAGGCGTGGGAGCCGCGCGCCTTCGATGAAGAGGCGCTCAGGCAGCAGGCCGGCCGCTTTCTGCGCACGCTCAAGAACATCTACAGCGGCATGTTCGCGCGCTACGCCAACTTCGGGTGGTCGCCGTCTGACCAGGATCCGGCGCCGGGAGACCGGCCCGTGATGGATCGCTGGATCTTGTCGCGGCTGGCCACGGTGGAACGGCAGGCGGACGAACACATGCTGGCGTACGACGCCAGCGCGGCGGCGCGCGGCGTGATGGAATTCGTGGACGAGGACCTGTCCAACTGGTACGTGCGCCGCTCGCGCCCGCGTTTCTGGGCGCCGAACAATGTGTTCAGCGACGACAACTGCGCAGCCTTCGCGACGCTGCACGAGGTACTCGTCGTCGCATGCCGGCTGCTCGCGCCGTTCGCGCCCTTCGTCACCGACCATCTGCATCGCGAACTCTCGGGCACGTCCGTCCATCTTGCGCCGTACGTGCGTGAGCCGGTCGCCGCGAACGATCCCGGACTCGAGATGCTGATGTCCAGCGTGCGGACCCTGGCAACGCTGGGTCGCGCGGCGCGCGAGCGCGCGAAGCTCAACGTGCGTCAGCCGCTGTCGCGAATGGTGTGCGTCTCGCCGCGCGTGAGTGCGGCGGCGCTGGAACCGCTGCTGCACGTGCTGGCGGACGAGTTGAACATCAAATCCATCGAAGTCGCCACCAGCGGCGACGCCCTCGTGTCACTCGAAGCCAAGCCGAACTTCCGGGCACTCGGCAGGAAATTCGGCAAGAAGACTCCGCTCGCCGCCGAGGCCGTGTCGCGCTTTACCAGCGAACATCTGCGCCGGTTCGAGCACGGCGAAGCGTTGCTCGTGACGGTCGATGGGGAAACGCACGGGCTGGATGCAGACGATCTCACCATCCTGCGCCGCGCGTCCGGCGATCTCGTCGTCGAAGAAGCGCACGGTTTTTTTGCCGCGATCGATCCCACGATGACGCCGGAGCTGAAGCGCGAAGGATTGGCACGTGAAGTGATCAGCCGGGTACAGCGTATGCGAAAGGATGCGGGCCTGGCAGTCAGCGATCGCATTCGTCTGTCCATCGATGGTGACCCGGAAGTCGTGGACGCCGCGCGTGAGCACGTGGAGTGGATCGCCGATGAAGTGCTTGCGACGCGGGTGGACGTCGGGGAACAGGGAGCCGCAACGGAGTACATGCTGGCGAGGCTGGCCGTGGATCTCGACGGGATTCACGCAGACCTTGCCCTAACCAAGGACGAGTAACGATGGCCACGTCAGAGATCCCAACCGCCAAGGCTGGCAAGCCGAAGCCGATGGCGAAAAAACAGCTCCAGCATTTCGAAAAGCGGCTGCTCGAGGAGCGCAAACGCGTGCTCAAGGAACTGGGGCACTACGACGAAGCGTTCGGCGCCACGTCGCAGGAGTCCGACGGCGATCTGAGCAGCTATTCCTTTCATATGGCGGATCAGGGCACCGACGCTATGGAGCGCGAGAAGGCGTTCCTCTTCGCCAGCCAGGAAGGGCGGTTCCTCTGGCATATCGACGAGGCGCTGCGCCGCCTCTATCGGTCGCCGGAAACGTTCGGCAAGTGCCACAATTGCGGTCAGGACATCGCGTTCGAACGCCTGGATGCGTTGCCGCATGCGCGTTTTTGCATTCAGTGCAAGCAGCGCGAGGAAGATGCAAAGTCGAAGTAACGGCTCGCTGTTCTGGCCCGTGCTCGCCTTCGTCACTGCGCTCGACGTGGTGACGAAGGGAATCGCGGAGCGCGCGTTGGCGCCGCAGCGCATTCCCCACGATGTCCTCGGGAGTGCGCTCCGCCTGACACTCGTCTACAATCCGGGCGCGGCGTTCGGGCTCAATCTCGGTCAGCAGTCGCGGTGGATCTTCACCGCGCTCACCGTCGGCGCGCTCGTCATACTGGGCCGCCTCTTTCTCGCGACCCGTCACGGCGACGTCCCGCGAATCCTCGCATTGGCGCTCGTCTGCGCCGGCGCGATGGGCAACTTGCTCGACCGCCTCAGGTCGCCCATGGGCGTCGTGGACTTCCTGGACGTCGGCATCGGCGATGCGCGGTGGCCCACGTTCAATGTCGCCGATATGGCGGTGAGCATCGGAGCGGTCCTGCTTGCGTGGGTGCTCTGGCAGGAAGATCGCGCCGACCTGACGCACGATGAGCAGGCAATGCCCGTCGTGCCATCGACGGCGCTCGGTAGCGAGACGGCGGCCTCGCTGGCCGCGATGCCGGCGGAGCAGGGAGACGTCGTCTGAACCCGCCCGCCACGCCCGATCGTTCAGGCACGCCGCTGTTCTGGAGCACGGCCGCCTGCATCCTGGCGGCCGATCTGTCCAGCAAGCTCATTGCGGAGCGCATGCTGCTGCCGCGCTACGTGCCGCATCGCATCCTGGGTGATGTCGTCCGGTTCACGCTTGCGTACAACCCTGGCGCGGCGTTCAGCATGTCGCTCGGTGCGTACTCTCGTCAGGTCTTCGCCGGGTTCGCGGTCATCGCACTGATCGTGCTCTGGCGACTCTATCGCTTGACCGGCGCCGCCGGCCGGCCGGGCGAGCGTGTACGCATTCTCGCCCTTGGGTTGGCGTGGGGCGGCGCAGCGGGGAATCTCATCGATCGTTTCCGCTCGCCCTCCGGCGTTGTGGACTTCATCGACATCGGCTTTCACGACGTCCGGTTCTGGACCTTCAACGTGGCCGACTCCGCCGTCACGGTGGGCGCACTCGTGCTGGCCTGGTCGCTGTCGAGAGAGGAGCGCGACGAGCGCGTGGCACAGGCATCCGCCAACCGGAACGAAGCCCTGGCGGTCCCGATGGACCCCGTCAGCGAGCGACGCGACGGACACGACGCGTGAGTGACGCCGGCCCCGCGCCTGGCGGCGCGCGGCACGAGTTGGTGGCCCCGGCCGGTGCACCCCGTCTCGATCTGTTCATTGCGGGATCGCTTGACCTTTCACGGACACAGGCGGCCACGCTCATCGCCAACGGCTGCGTCAGCGTGGACGGGCGCGCCGAGCGCGCGAGCTACCGCCCGGTAGTCGGCCAGGCGGTGCGCGTCGACATCCCCCCGTCGGCGTCACGACCCGTGTCAGCGGAGGACATTCCGCTCACGATCGCCTTCGAGGACGACGACATTCTGGTAGTGGACAAGCCGGCCGGGATGGTCGTGCATCCGGCGCCGGGCAACTGGAGCGGTACACTCGTGAACGCGCTCAAGGGTCGCGGCGGTCCGCTGTCCGATCTGGGCGGGGATGCGCGCCAAGGCATCGTGCACCGTCTGGACAAGGAGACATCGGGGTTGCTACTGGTTGCCAAGACCGACAGGGCGCACCGCGTGCTCGGCGCGGCCATGGCCCGTCGCGACATCGTGCGACGATACGCGGCGCTGAGTCGGGGGCATTTGGACAGCGACGGACTCACGGTGGACAAACCCATTGCGCGTGACCCGCGAGACCGAAAGCGCATGGCAATCGTCAGTACTGGACGGACCGCACGGACGGAGTTCGTACGCCTCGCGCGATTCGACGCAGTGGACCTGTTGCGCGCGCACCTGCACACCGGGCGAACGCACCAGATTCGTGTGCACCTCTCCTGCATCGGGCATCCGGTGGTGGGCGACGATACCTATGGCGGCGGCGGAGGTCGCCGGCTGGTTCCACTGCCGCCGAAGCGCCATTTCTTGCATGCGGCATGGTTACGTTTTCGACACCCGACGTCGGGTGCTCCCCTCGAGTTGCGGTCCCCGCTTCCTTCAGAGCTGGTGGTGGCGCTGACCGCGGCGGCGGGGCCCGACGCTCTGTTACCTGCTCGTGATCCGCTGGAGTTCTTTGGCTTCTTCCGAGACGATCCTTGACCGAACGGCCGCCGCGCGCACGCTGCTTTTCAGTGCGGCGGGCCGCGTGTACGGCTGCGACATCGAGTCCGTTCGTGAAATCATTCCATATCGGCGCGCGACGCGGCTCCCAGGGGCGCCGGGATACGTTCAGGGGCTGATCAACCTTCGGGGCACGCTGGTGACAGTGCTCGATCTCGGGCGGCGTCTCGACGCGTCCCGCGAGCCGGTTCGCGAGGGATCGATCATCCTCGCCGAGCACGGCGCGCGTGTCGTGGGCATTGCGGTGGATGAGGTGATGGACGTGCAGGCAATCACGGAGGAGCCAATTGCCACCGATGCGGGTGAGGCAGCACGAGGCCTCGTTCGCGGGCTGGGCCGCCTCGACGACGGCGTCGTTGTCCTGGTGGACATTCACGCGCTGGTCGCGCACGTCCTGCTCTAAGGGGGAAACGAGTGAGTCACACAGTTCTCATCTGCGACGATGCCATCTTCATGCGGACGATGGTCGGCGACATCCTCCAACAGGCGGGATTCGAGATCGTCGGGGAGGCGGAAACCGGCGTGCAGGCGGTGGAGAAGTACAAGCAGCTACGCCCCGACCTTGTCACGATGGACATCGTGATGCCCGACATGGGCGGCATCGACGCGGTGCGCGAGATCTGCAAGTTCGATCCGGGCGC
Source organism: Gemmatimonadaceae bacterium (assembly GCA_025362035.1). Taxonomy (GTDB): domain Bacteria; phylum Gemmatimonadota; class Gemmatimonadetes; order Gemmatimonadales; family Gemmatimonadaceae; genus AG11. The sequence goes on from JANYIN010000019.1 coordinate 13,294, forward strand.
CAAGGTGCTGATGTGCAGCGCGATGGGGCAGCAGGCGCTCGTGGTCGAAGCGATTCAGGCGGGTGCCAAGGACTTCGTCGTGAAGCCGTTCCAACCCAGTCGCGTGCTGGAAGCCGTTCAACGCGTGCTGGGGTGACGTGGTCGGCACCATCGCTCGCTGGCCGCGCCTGGTGCGTCGTCCCGGGCGGGACGGCTCTCCTCGCGACCCAGTCGTGGAAGTTGCTCCAGCCAGCTGACGTGCGTGGATAGCGCCCAGTACGCCGAGCTCTTTCTCACCGAGAGCCGCGAGCACGTCTCCGCCATGAATCATTCCCTGTTGGAGCTCGAGCGGGGCGTGGGTGGCGACGAGCCCGTGAGCGCGATTTTTCGCTCGGTGCATACGATAAAGGGCATGAGCGCCACCATGGGTTACGGGCCGGTGGCGTCGCTGTCGCACGAGTTGGAGTCCCTGCTCGACGGCGTACGGCGCGGCGCCCGCGTGGTGGATCCGCCGTTGATGGTTCTGTTATTCGAAGCGTCGGACCTGCTCGAACGCGCCGTCGAGGCCGCAGTGGACGGCACGCTCGACTCCGTCGATGTCGGGCCGCTGGTGGCGCGACTGCGCGGAGACGGAGCGCGCGCGCCCTCCGACGACGAGGGAGGAAGCGACCCGGATGGAACGGAGTGGACCGTCACGGCGCCACCAGGCGACGGATTGCTCGTTCGCGTCCGGCTCGCGCCGGGAACGCCACTCAAGGGCGTGCGTGCCTACCTTGTCGTGCAGGCGGCGGGCAAGTTGGGCGACGTGGTTGCCTGCGCGCCGAACCTGCAGGCACTTCAGGCCGGCGACTTCGACCATGACTTCGCAATCCGTCTCGTCTTGCCATGCGCCCCGGACGACGTGGGCGAAGCGCTCCGCAAAGCGGGGGATGTCGCGCACGTGCGAGTGGGCGAGGATGTCGTCGAGTCCGCTCCGCCGCGGCACGCTACGGAGTTGACGGTCGCGGATTTGGCGGAGGGCATTGTGACCGCGTCCGCCGGGCCCGCCGATACGTCGCGTCGCCCGCGCAGCGTGCGCATCGATCTGCGCCGGCTCGACACCCTGATGAACCTGATCGGCGAACTGGTGATTACGCGTGGCCGACTCATCCAACTCGCGGCGGCAATCGACGATCCGGCGCTCCACGAAGCGGTGTCGCAGGCGTCTCGCCTGGTGGCCGATCTGCAGGACGAGATCATGACGAGCCGCATGGTTCCCGTGTGGCAGGTGTTCGATCGCTTTCCGCGCATGGTTCGCGATGCGGCGCACTCCACGAACAAGACGGTGGAATTCGTCATCGAGGGCAAGGAGGTCGAACTCGATCGCTCCATGCTGGAAGAGGTGGGTGATCCGATCGTGCACCTCCTGCGCAACGCGGTGGACCATGGCATCGAAACGCCGGAGGAACGGCTGGCGATGGGCAAGCCGGCCGCGGGGAAATTGGTCTTGAGCGCCACTCGCGACCGGTCGGCGGTCGCCATCCGGGTGAGCGACGACGGACGAGGCATCGATCGTGAGCTGGTGCTGGCGCGCGCGCGGCAGGGTGGTCTCGTGGACGCGGCCAAGGCGGAGCTCACGGACGACGAGCTCGTGAAGATCATCGCACGGGCCGGCTTCTCCACGGCGGAGCGGGTCACGGCGCTGTCCGGTCGCGGAGTAGGAGTCGATGCCGTCTACAACCGGGTGCGTTCGCTCGGCGGCACGGTGGACATTCGGAGTGCGCACGGCCAGGGCACCACGGTGACACTGCGCCTGCCCCTCACCCTGGCCATCGTTCGTTCGCTGCTCGCGCGCATCGGCGACGAGACGTACGCGATGCCGATGACGCACGTGAGGGAAACGGTGGAACTGAAGCCGACGATTGTACGGAATCTCAAGGGGCGCGAGGTGCTGATGGTGCGGGACGAGGTGCTGCCGCTGGTCCGGCTTCGCACCCTCGTGGAGTTCGTGGGCGCGGCGCCGCGTGGCCGCGAGCAGGTGATCGTCGTCGAGCTGGCGGAACAACGCGCGGGCCTGGTGGTGGACGCACTGATCGGACAGCAGGAGATCGTCGTCAAGCAGTTCGACGGCGTGCGGGATGGTCACGCGCTCTTCAGCGGGGCCACGATTCTCGGCGACGGAGCACCGGCGCTGATCATCGATGTCAGTAGTCTCCTCTAACGGAACGATCTATGGAAGACATTCGCTCGCTGAAGGCGTTGCAGCTGGACGCCCTGCGTGAGGTCGCGAACATCGGGGCGGGGCACGCCGCCACGGCTCTGTCGCAGATGATCAACAGCACGATCATGATCAGCGTCCCCCGCATCAACGTATCGCGGCTCGAGGACGTACCGCCGCAGATCTCCGATCCGGAAGAGCCGGTGGCGGCCGTGCTGATGCACATGATGGGCGACCTCACCGGGCGCACCCTGCTCGTGTTTCCGCGACCGACCGCCGTGCGGCTGGCCGAACTCATGTTGCGTCGGCCGGCTGGTTCCAGCACGGAGCTCGGCGAGATGGAACAGTCGGCCATCAAGGAGGCCGGCAACATCCTCAGCAGCGCCTACATGAACGCGCTCAGCGATTTCATGGGCATGATGCTACTGCCGTCGCCGCCGTCGCTCGCCATCGACATGAGCGCCGCGGTTCTCACCACCGCCTATCTGCAGTACGGGAGTGACCGGGACTACGTCTTCTGCGTGGAAAGCGAGTTCGTTATGCACGACTACGACGAACGGCTGCGCGGCTTCTTTCTGCTGCTCCCGGATCCCGCATCCCTGCAGGCCATCCTCCGCGCTGTACGCGTGGCGTAGCCCGCCGCGCTTCCGCCTGCCCTCATGTCTTCCGCCTTCACCTCAGAGCGCGATCGAGACGTCCTGCTGTCCTTCGCTCGACGGATCGACCCGTCGGACGCCGGCGCGCACAACAACCTCGGCGTGCTGTACTACAACAAGGGGTTGTACGAGGAAGCAGCGGCCGCGTTCATGCGCGCGCTGGAGCTCGATGAAAAGATGCAGGTTGCCCAGCGCAACCTCGAGATCGCGTATTTCAACACGGGGTACTACGACAAGCGCATCGACGAGCTGACGGAACGCCTGCGCGTGCGGCCTGACGATCGCG
>JANYIN010000026.1 GCA_025362035.1 Gemmatimonadaceae bacterium
ATGAAGTTCACCGAGTCGGTAAGGTCCTTCCACGTACCGGCCACGCCGGGCACGTTGGCCTGTCCGCCCAGTCGTCCTTCCGACCCTACCTCGCGCGCCACGCGTGTCACTTCTGCCGCGAACGAGTTGAGCTGGTCCACCATGGTGTTCACGGTGTTCTTGAGCTCGAGCACCTCGCCCTTGGCTTCCACCGTGATCTTCTGCGACAAGTCTCCGTTGGCCACCGCCGTGGTGACGAGGGCGATGTTGCGCACCTGGCTGGTGAGGTTGCCGGCCATGAAGTTCACCGAATCGGTGAGATCCTTCCACGTGCCGGCCACGCCGGGCACGTTGGCCTGGCCGCCAAGCATGCCTTCCGTTCCCACTTCCCTTGCCACGCGAGTCACTTCGGCCGCGAAGCCGTTGAGCTGGTCCACCATCGTGTTCACGGTGTTCTTCAGCTCGAGCACTTCGCCCTTCGCCTGCGCGGTGATTTTCCGACTCAGGTCGCCCTTGGCCACCGCCGTGGTGACGTCGGCGATGTTGCGCACCTGGTTCGTGAGGTTCGTGGCCATACCGTTCACCGAGTCGGTGAGGTCCTTCCACGTGCCAGCGACGCCCGGGACGTTCGCCTGCCCGCCCAGCACGCCTTCCGTGCCCACTTCGCGCGCCACGCGCGTCACTTCATCCGCGAATGACGAGAGCTGATCGACCATCGTATTAATGGTGTTCTTCAGCTCGAGAATCTCGCCCTTGGCCTCGGCCGTGATCTTCTTGGACAGGTCGCCCTTGGCCACCGCCGTGGTGACGTCGGCAATGTTGCGCACCTGGTTGGTGAGGTTGGTTGCCATGCCGTTCACGCTGTCAGTCAGGTCGCGCCACGTACCGCTCACGCCTTGCACGTTCGCCTGGCCGCCCAGTCGCCCTTCCGTACCCACCTCGCGCGCCACGCGTGTGACTTCGCTGGCGAACGCGTTGAGTTGATCCACCATGCGGTTCACCGTCGAACCGATACGGAAGAACTCGCCCTGCACCGTCTTGCCTTCGATTTCCAGCTCCACCTTCTGGCTCAGGTCTCCCTCGGCCACCGCCTTGATCACGCGTGCGACTTCGGACGTGGGCTGCACCAGATCGGTGATCAGTGAATTGAGCGCGTCCACGCTGCCCGACCACGATCCGCCCGCGGGTCCGATCGTCGCCCTGTCCCGCATCTTCCCTTCGCGACCCACGGAAAGGGCGACGCGATTCAGCTCTTCCGCCAGTCGTCCCTGCTTCGTGGCGACGCTAGTGAAGACATCGGCGATCTCTCTCATGATGACATCGCCGCCGGGCTCGAGCCGGATACTGAAATCGCCCGCATCGAGCGCACGGAGGCCAGCCAGGAGGCGGCGCAAATCGCGGTCGCGTGACCCGCCGCCGCCGCCGCCGCCCCCGCCGCGTTCCGCCACGACGGTGCTTCTAACCGTTATTTCGTCGGCGACGTCGGTCTCGGTAGAGCTGGCGGACACTGCGGTACGACGAGGGCGGCCGCGTTTTCCGCGTGCACTTCCATTGCCGCGCCCGTCGGGCGCATTCCCGGATTCAGTCAAGTTCTTTTTCCGCCGACAGTTACGGTCGGCTCCTCTGTGGGAAGACAGGACGAGAAATGCCACCGCGGCCAAGCGGTGGCTGACAGGGCACGTATGTCTGGTAGAGGGAGACGTACGCGCGCAAGGATTGGCGTTCAATATTTGTGCCGATCACAAGCACCCTCCTACCCATCAATAGGCGCTCATGCGTTGCGGCGTATTGCCGCGCGTCGGCACTTGTGCCGCTCAGGACGGGACATCGCCGACCAAGAGGCGTACTGGAATTCCGCCGTTGCTCGTGGTGGCCTCCACGCGGAGCGGAAACTGCAGCTGGCGATCGAGCGCGGCGTCCGGGGAGAGTAGGGCCACGCGCCAGCCGGGGGCGCGCTCGCGCAGCACTTTGCCGAGTTGTGCCCACAGGTCGCGCACACCGTCGGTTTGCCCGAGGCGGACGCCGTACGGCGGATTGCTGACGACCCATCCCCGCGGTCCCGCGGCGAACACGGCTGCCGACACCGACCGAGTGGCGAACGCGACGTCGCGCGCGACGCCGGCGCGCTCCGCATTGGTCGTTGCCGCGTCGATCGCGCCCGCGTCGCGATCGCTCCCGGCGATGAGCGCGCTGGCCGTGGGCAACTCGCGTGCTGTCAGTTCGGCACGCACCCGTTCGCCGAGCGTGATGGACATGCCGGGCCAGCGCTCCATGGCAAAGGCGCGGCGTGCCCCGGGCGCGATGCGGCGCGCCTGGAGCGCCGCCTCGATGGGTATCGTCCCCGACCCGCACAGCGGATCCACCAAGGGCGACAGGGCGTCCCACTCGGATGCCGCCAGCAGCGCGGCGGCCATCGTCTCGCGCAACGGAGCCTTGGCCACGGCTTGCCGATACCCGCGGCGATGCAGCAGGGCGCCGGAACTGTCCGCGCTCACGGTACACCGATCGCGCATCATTCGCACGACGATGAGGGTGGTGTCGTCGGCGGTTTCCTCCTCTTCGTTGCTCCCGCCCTCCGCGTGCACCCCGGGGATCGCGCGCATCACCGCGTCAGCAAGCCGCTGCGCGACCGCATCCGAGTGATACAGCCGTGACTTCCGGCACGTCACGCGAAATCGCACCGACTCGCCCGAGCGAAGCACCCTGCTCCAGGCGACGCGACGCGCGTGGCGCTCCAGTTCGGCGAACGAACGCGCATCGAAGCTCGCCAGCCGGACCAGGACGCGGGACGCGATCCGGAAGGACATGTTCGAAAGCAGCGCGCTGCGCGCATCGCCACTCCACGCAATGCCGCCATCTTCCGCGACGGCATCAATGCCCATCGCCCGCGCCTCCGCGAGCGCGAGCTTCTCGAGCCCCGGAGCGACCACGGCATAGCAATCGAGCGGCACAGATGCCGGCGTGGCGGTGGTGCGCACCGCGGGACGGTCGAAGGATTTCACTCAGCAACGCTAACCCTGCACCGCGCCGCCCGCACCTGACGCGACCCGGAACGCGGCTGTAGCCTACCATCCGGCGAAACGCCCGACGATTTCCGGCCTTGTCCAATTCCACGGTTTCGATGATCAGCGTTCGCGCGCTCACGCGCCTCTATGGCGACTTCACCGCCGTTGACCGCATCTCGTTCGAGGTCAAGCCAGGCGAAGTGTTGGGACTGGTCGGACCCAATGGCGCCGGCAAGACCACCACGCTTCGCTGTCTCTCCGGGATCATTGCGCCGTCCGCCGGATCGGTGACCATCGCGGGACACGACATCCAGAAGGATGGCGTGGCCGCCAAGCGGGCTCTCGCGTTTATCCCCGACGAGCCGCACCTCTTCGACCACCTCACCGTGGAAGAACACCTGCGCTTTATCGCGCGCGTGTATGGTGTCGCCGACGCGGAGCAACGCATGCAGCCGTTGCTGGACGAATTCGAGATTGCCGACAAGCGACGTGCGCTCTCCACGGAGCTCTCACGAGGGATGAAGCAGAAGCTGGCGATCGCGTGCGGACTGCTGCACGAGCCATCCGTGCTGATCCTCGACGAGCCGCTCACCGGTCTCGATCCGGGTGGTATCCGGCGGATGCGCGCGACGATCGCCAACCGCGCGAAAGCCGGCGCCGCGGTGATCCTCAGCTCACATCTCCTCACGCTTGTCGAGGCGCTGTGCGCCAAGGTGTTCATCATTCGCCGCGGATCGTGCGTGGCGTTCGGCACGCTCGACGAGATCGTGGCGACGCACGCGGAGCTGGCCGGCCTGTCATTGGAGGACGTCTTCATGGCCCTCACTGGCGCATCCGAGGGAGCGCCGACGGCGTGATCGGCGCCTTCGCGTATCTGACGTACTATTCCGCGCGGAATGGTCTCGTCGCGCGAGTGAGGCGACTCCGCAATCCCCGGTACGCCGTCGCCCTGTTGCTGGGATTGGCCTACTTCTGGTTCGTCTTCTTCACCCGGTCTGTGCGGCAGGGTCGCGAGATCCCGAGCCCCGTCACCGGTCAGGCGCTTGGCATCCTGCTGCCCGGCGCGCTCCTGCTCTACGTGGCCTTCCTCTGGATCGTCGGCGCGGATGCATCAGCGCTCGCGTTCACCAACGCCGAAGTCTCCATGTTGTTCACAGCGCCGGTGTCGCGTCGCGGCCTCATCGTGTACAAGCTGATGCGATCCCAGGCGACGGTGCTCACGTCGAGCATCGTGTGGGTATTGCTCTTTGGACGGGGACCTGATCCGTTGACGCGAGCATTGGGCTACTGGGTGCTGTTTTCCACGCTGAGCCTTCATCGGCTGGGCGTCGCCCTCATCCGTGCCTCCAGCAAGGCGCACGGCGCTACGGCGCTCCGCAGGAATTGGCTGGCGGGATTGGCATTCGGTGTCGTCGCGGTGGTGGTCGTTTCCACGTTCTTTGGCATCCGCGATCAGTTGATCCAAGCGGCGCACATCGGCGACGTGGTGCCCGTTTTGACGACGGCGTTCGACGCGGCGCCGCTGAAGTTGGTGATGTATCCGTTTCGTGTCGCCGTTACCCCGGCCCTCACCGCCGGCGGGTTGGAATGGTTGAGAGCGATGGGCCCCGCTGTCGCGTTGTTGTCACTTCACTTCGTATGGGTGCTGCGCTCCGATGCGGCCTTCGAGGAGGCAGCTGCGGAAGCCTCTGCCAAGCGGGCCCGTCGTCTCGAGGCAATGCGCTTCCGACGCGATACTGGCGCAGTGAGCGCAAAGTCGGTCAGATGGTCGCTGCCGCTTGCCGCCACCGGCGGCCCGTCGGTCGCACTGATATGGAAGAACACGCTCTGGGTGATGCGCAGCGGTCACCTTGGCGGCCTGATGGCCCTGCCGTTGGCCGCGTGGCTTGCCGCCGTCGTCTACGCCGGCCGGTCGCACGAGGCGGCGATGATCCTGGCGGCAATCTGTGGCGCCGTCGCCGCAGTAATGCTGGTGTTCGGTCCGGCGACCATGCGCAACGACCTCCGAGGTGAACTCCGCCGCCTACCGATGATCAAGGTCCTGCCACTCTCGGGACAGCAGATCATCTTGGCGGAGGTCGCGAGCAGCGCCATCCCCATCATGCTGGTGCAATATCTCCTCGTCCTCGCGGGGCTCGTCGCACTCTCGGTGGCCAGCCCGCCCGTCGTCTCCCGAGCAATGGCGTTGGCAATCGTGGTGTCCATCCCACTGACACTGCTCGGCGTCAATATCGCTAACTTCATGATTCACAACGCTTTCGCTCTCCTATTGCCGGGCTGGGTCCGCCTCGGTGAGTCAGGAGGAGGTATCGAGGCGATGGGTCAAGCGATGCTCACCTCGATCGTCACGCTGGTGATGCTCGCGCTGTTGCTGATCGGGCCGGCAATCGGCGTGGCAGGAGTCTATTTCGCGCTCCGGTCGGCAGTTGTGCCGATGATCGTGGTGGGCGGAACGCTCGCTGGGGCGGCGCTGTGTCTGGAAGCGTATCTGCTTGCGGAACTGCTTGGCGGCACGCTGGAGCGCTTGGAGCTCTGACGGGCCGCGTGAGCGGCCTCGTCGGCCCGGCCGCTGGCGCGGCCTCGTCGGCCCGGCCGCTGGCGCGGCCTCTTCGGCCCGCGTGCCTGGCGGCACGCTCTTCGGCTCGCATCGCTTCGCTCGCTTTTCAGCCCGGCCGCTAACGCGGCCTCTTCAGCCAAACGCAGTTGCTGAAAAGCGAGGCGCGGCGGGCCGAAGAGCGAGGCGCGGAGCGCCGAAGCGGGCCGAAGAGCGGACGCGAGCCGCTGCGCGGCGCCCGTCCTACCCCGAGTCCGCGAATCCTCGTCGCCGCGCACGACGCGTCGCGTGCCAGCGCGCAAAGGCCACCCTGCCCTCCCGAACCAACACCCGCGGCACCTGCAGCACGCCGGGCGACTCCGCCGTCCCGATCGCCACAGCCCATAGCTCAAACGCCACCCGGCTCACCCCCGTGAGATGACCCGCGAGAATCAGCGTCTCGTTGTAGACCGCATCTTCGTGCGGCTTGGCCGCGAACACGCCGCGGTGCAGTTGATCGGTTCCGTACCGGATGCCGACATGATGTCGCACCCGGATGGAGGGATCGTACACCAGCCGATATCCTCTGCGACGAAGTGCCAAACAGAGGGACAGCTCCCAGTGCACCTGCGCCCCGTCACCCAGCAGGCGTTCATCGAAGCCGATGTCCCGGATGATCGGAAGGCGAAACGCGCAGTTGGCACCCTTCAGGACGTCCACGTCACGAGGTGGTCCAATGCCGACGTGGTGATTCCCGACCACTCGCCCGAACCACTGCACGCGGCCAACGTCCAGCGCGCTGGCTGCCGTGCCTTGCTCGTCCCGACCACCCACACCGGCGATCCGGCTGTCCGAGTCGAACGTGGCGGCGATTCGCTCGATCCAGTCGCGGTCCGGCTCGGCATCATCGTCGGTGATCGCCAGAATGTCCCCGTGGGCTGTGGTCACCCCAGTGTTCATCGCGGCAACCACGCCGGGCTGCGGTACGGTGACCGCACGCAGCTCGCGCCAGGACGACAGCCCAGCCACGAGTTCCATCGAGGCCTGATCGTCGGCGCGCAACACCACGAGCACCGATTCAGGCGGGCGTGTCTGAGCCCGCAGTGCCGCGAGGCAGCGCGCGAGATCCTGGTGCCGGTGGTAGCTGGGAACGAGCGCGGTAACCCACATCGTCGCCGGCAATATGCACGGTTGGCAAGCGCGCCGTCATTGCGCGGTCACTCTGTTGAGCGGCCCGTGGTCTCGCCGTTTGCGATCCGACCATTGACGCGCGACCAAACTTGGTAAACGTTTGCTGCGCGTTCCGCGTAAATGAGCAATGCCTGGCGAATCTGACTCACTCAGCCGTCGCACGAGGTGACATTGGACGGCAATCCGAGCCGGCAGGTTCAGGCTCTTCTGACCGTGGAGGCACTCGAGCCGGTCCGCGCGGCTATTTGCGTGTATGTTTCGAGTCGCTCGACGCCCGCGGTATTGTCAGAGGCTCTATCCCGCATGTCCTCGGAGGCGCGCAAGTGTGGAATGCTCCCTGAGCACATGGTCCTGGTCTTCAAGGATACCTGGAACGGCCTGCCCGCAGTCCGTGCAATGGACATCGACGAGCAGACGCGGTTACTGGAAGTTGCCGTCACGATGTGCATAGAGGAGTACTATCGCCTCTGACGACCCGTCAGGATCGGGTCGCACTCCTGTCCGCTCATCTGTGCACACCCTCGCCCACCGAGTTCGCGCGCGTCTTGGCGCCGTTCCCGTGCCTCGGCTGCGACAACTACTGCTGGCGATCTATCTGCTCACGGCCGCCATCGACGCGACGGGGAAGGCACTCGCGGCCACTCCCGCATTCAACAATGCGATGTCGCGCCTGCTGAAGGGGGAGGCGGGGGCCCAGTTGCGTTCGGCCGGAAACCCTTCCGGAAACTTCGAGATCTTCCGTGCCTCGTCTCGACATCTGTTCGCGGGACGCGACCTGTACGCGGAATATCCGGCAGAACACTCGGACCGCTTCAAGTACAGCCCGACGTTTGCGCTGCTCTTTTCACCGCTGGCGTGGCTCCCGTGGCCGTTGGCACTCTTCCTCTGGAGCGCGCTCAACGCCCTGGTGTTGTTCGCGGCCGTGGAGCGCGTGCTTCCCCAGCGCTCCGCGTTGCTGGCCATGGCCTGCATGCATCTGGAAGTCCTGCGCTCCATGCAGAACGCGCAGAGCAACGCGCTCGTGGCAGGACTGATCGTTCTCGCCTACGCGGCGCTCGAGCGCCGCGGTGCGTGGCGAGCGGCGGCGGCCGTGGTGTTGGGCGCGTGCATCAAGATATTCCCCCTGGCCGCGCTGACGTTCGCGATCCCGCAACGCATGGTGTGGCGAACGGGCCTCCGGGCCGCGGCATGGGGAACAGGCTTGATCGTCCTTCCGCTGCTGGTCACGTCGCCCGCGACGCTCTTGGCGCAGTATCACTGGTGGCGCGGCGTGGAATCCAGTGATGCTCTGCAGCGATGGTTTTCCGCCATGGCGTTGATCCAGCAGTGGACGGGGGCGAACGCGCCGAACTGGTGGATTCAATTGGCGGGCATTGTCGTTCTCATCGCCCCGCTGTGGCTGCACCGCGAGCGATGGGGTGAGCCGCGCTTCCGCCTGCTTTACCTGTGCTCTACCCTGCTATTCACGGTGCTGTTCAACCACCAGGCAGAGCGCGCGAGCTACTTGATCGCGTTTACGGGATCGACGTTGTGGTACGCCAGCTCGCCGAAGACGCGCTGGCGCAACGTGCTCTACGGCGTGACGTTCGTGACCATCCCCTTGATGTCCACGCTCATTCCCGGGGAGATTTTCAAGACGCGAACGGTCATGCTTTACCGGCTGGCGCTGCCGTCGCTGCTCATCTGGCTGTCCGTGCTGTGGGAGCTCTTTCGGCCGGCCGCGGCCGCTGAGCGGGCAGCGGAGGAGCCTGCGCCGGCGCATTGAGCCGGCCGTCTCGCCGCTGGTTACCGCGTGCGCGGACCCGAATGAGACGGCGGTCGGGGCCCCGGCCGTCACATCCAGTCAGCGTGCCGCCCGTCAGCTGGCGAGCTTCGCGTCGAGTTCGATGTGGACGTTGCCCTTCAACGCGCCCGACACGGGGCAGCCGTCTTTCGTGGCAGCCGCGATCGCCTGGAACCTGGCGTCGTCCACACCTGGCACAATCGCGGTGACCGAGAGCTTCATGGTCGTGATCTTGAATCCCTCTCCCACCTTGTCGACGGTGCACGCAGCGGTCGTCTGAATGCTCGTGGGGGTGAGCCCTTCCTTTTCGAGCCCGGCACCGAGGGCCATGCTGAAGCACGCCGCCTCGGCGGCGGCAAGGAGCTCCTCCGGATTCGATCCGGCGGCATCCTGAAAGCGCGATCCGAAGTTGTACGAACCGCTCAGCCCTGTCTGACCCTTGAACGATCCGGTCCCGCCTCGCAGTCCGCCCTTCCACTCCGCACTCGCTGTTCTCGTCGGCATCTTTTCGGTACCCCTAAGTAATGAGATGATGGATCGACACCTGGCGCCGGTGCTTGACGCATCGTTTCCCGGTCGCTTTATCTCCTGCCATGACGGATCCGGCCGAGCACCCCCTGCCGACGTCGGTGGAGCGGGTGCTGCGCACGTTTCGCGCCCTCGGGCGCGAAGAGAAAATGCAGGCGTTGCTGCACTACGCCAAGACACTCGAACCGCTGCCCGAGCGGTTTCGGGCGCTCGATCGTGCCGAATTCACAGTAGCTGAATGCCAGACGCGAGTGGATTTGTTCCCAGAGATGCACGACGGAAAGCTCCACGTCTACGCTGACCTCAACGCTCGACAGTCCCCCACCATCGCGGCGTTCCTGTCCATCCTGTTTTCCGCCGTGAACGACCAGCCGCCCGAGTCCGCCCTCGCAATTCCCGACGATTTCGTTCGGCAGATGATGGAAGGAATCGGACTTGCCGGCCGGGAAGCGGGACTCCATGCCATGCTCCGCCGCGTGAAGCAGCAGGCGCGTCGAGCCCTCGTCTGACTCCGGAATTCCATGTCCAGCTCCGCGCAATCGTACGCTACGCACCGGCGGCTGTTTCCGATCTTCCACTACATCGCGCTTCCAATCCTGCTCGCCAATGTGGTGGTGTCCGTGGCGCATGCCATCAGACAGCCCGCGCCGTACGCGTTATGGATGGTCGTGCTCTCCATCGGGCTCGTGGCTGGCATCGTGGCTAACCGGGCGTCGTCACTGATCGTCCAGAACCGATTGATTGCGCTCGAGATGCGCCTGCGCCTCGCGACGACGCTGCCGCCGGAGCTGCGCGCGCGGATTCCCGAACTCGGCCTCCGGCATCTCATCGGCCTCCGGTTTGCCGGGGATACTGAGCTCGTGGACCTCGTGGAGCGATGCCTTCGCGGCGAGCTCCCGACCACCGATGCCGTCAAGCGGTCCGTCCGCAATTGGCGTCCCGATTACATTCGCGCCTGAATCACGCACACCAGAGAGTCCAATGCCTGTGACCATCAAGGTTCGTCTCGACGGACCGTACTTCATCGACCTCACGCAGGGTGAGGTCGTGCTCACCGATCACGACGGAACGGTCATCCCCATTCCCGAGGGCAAGACGGGCATCGCCCTCTGCCGCTGTGGTGCATCCATCAAGAAGCCATTTTGCGACGGCACGCATTCACGAATCGGTTTCCGCGCGGGTGAAGCGGCACAGCGCGCCGCCGATCTCGCCGCGCGGGCGGCCGCGCCCGGCACCACACCCGCCTGAGCGGCCGCTTCAACAGACTCCTACCTCGCATGCAGCGTCTGCTCAGCGCCATCGGATGGGTCACGACGATTTCGGTCGTGATCGTCGGTGTCTTCTACGTCACGGCGGTATGGCTCGTCACCGCGCCGTTCGACAGGGGTCGCTACTACGCGGGGCGTGCGTTTCGCCAGCTCGCCATTGCCCAGGTGACACTCAATCCACTGTGGCATTTCGAGACGGAAGGGCCGACCCCCGAGAACCCGCGACTGCCCTACGTCGCGGTTTCCAACCACGAGTCGTACGCCGACATCTTCCTCATCTCCCACTTCCCATGGGAAATGAAGTGGTTGTCCAAGGACACGATCTTCAGGATTCCGGTCATGGGCTGGATGATGCGGATGGCGAACGACATCCCCATCGAGCGCGGCAAGCGAGAGAGTGTCGTGAGCGCGATGAACGGGTGTCGCGACCGGCTCAGCAAGAGAGTGAGCGTCATGATCTTTCCCGAGGGCACCCGCTCCAGGACCGAAGAGTTGCTTCCATTCAAGGACGGCGCGTTCAAGCTCGCCGTGGAATCCGGCGCGCCCATTCTGCCCATCGCGGTCGCGGGGACACGCGATTGCATGGCAAAGGGCAGCTTCGCGTTTCGCCGTGCGCGCGCCAAGGCACGTGTGCTTGCGCCGATTCCGACCGCAGGGTTGACCAACGCGGACGTTCCCTCGTTGCGCGAGCGTACGCGCGCCGTCATCGACGCCGCGCGCCACGAGCTGCAGCGCGAGCTCGCGGGTGAGTGGCGCGCCGCGCACGGCGGGTGACGAGCAGTCCTTCGGTTGCCCCGCCCCGCGACGAGGCTGACCTCGAAGAACGGCTCTCGCGTCCGCCCGCGTCACTGACGAGCTGCCTGGCTGCGGTGCCGGGCGACCTGGTGATCCTTGGTGCCGGCGGCAAGATGGGTCCCAGCCTGGCGCGCATGGCCAAGCGCGCGGATCCGACCCGGCGCGTGGTAGCGGTGTCTCGGTGGTCAAACGACGCTGCGGCGGAAGGGCTGCGGGGCAGCGGCATCGAGATCGCCCGCGCCGACCTCCGCGACCAACGCTCGGTCGCCGCCCTGCCCGACGCGCCCAACGTGGTATTCATGGCTGGGCAGAAGTTCGGCACCGCCTCGAACCCATCGATCACATGGGCCATGAACGCGGCGGTACCCTTCCTGGTGAGCGAACGCTACGCAGGGTCACGCACCGTGGTGTTCAGCAGCGGAAACGTGTATGCCCTCACGCCGGGCGACCGCGGGGGATCCCGCGAGGACGATGCGCCGGCACCCATCGAGGAGTATGCCTATTCGTGCCTGGCTCGCGAGCGCCTCTTTTCCGCGGCATGCATGCGTCATGGTACGCCGGTCTCCCTCGTGCGCCTCAATTATGCCCACGATCTGCGCTACGGCGTGCTCACCGACCTCGCGGTGCGCCTGGTACGCGGCGAACCGGTCGACCTGCGCATGTCCTGCGTCAACGTGATCTGGCAGGGTGACGCCAATGCGCTCGCGCTGGCCTCGCTCGCGCGTGCGGCCGCGCCGGAACCCTACGTAGTCAACGTCGCGGGCCGAGACACATGGCGCGTCATGGAACTCACGAAGGCGCTCGCGGCGCGTCTCGGACTCACGCCGTTGTATACCGGGGCTGAGGCCCCGGACGCACTCCTGAGTGACGCGACGCGCAGTGCGACGCTGCTGGCCGAACCGCCATTGCCGCTGGACACGCTGCTCGACTGGGTCGCCGATTGGGTCATGCGAGGCGGACGACTGCTCGGCAAGCCGACCGGTTTCGAGAGCCGCGATGGCCAGTTCTGAGTCCGAGCGTGTCTTGCGCGCACACTTTGGCGCTGGACAAGTCATTCCCGCGCATCCGCTCGCCCTTACCGAGCACCGTACGCTTGACGAGCGTCACCAGCGGGCGCTGACGCGCTACTACGTGGACGCGGGCGCTGGTGGCATCGCGGTAGGCGTTCACACCACACAGTTTGCGATTCGCAATCCGCGTCACGGACTTTATTCTCCGGTGCTGGAACTGGCGGCGGAGACGGTGCGCGACTGGCGCGCGGGCGACGTCGAGCCATTCGGACTCGTTGCCGGCGTCATCGGCGGCACGAAGCAGGCGATGGCCGAAGCGGAACTCGCCGCGTCGCTCGGTTACGACGTGGCTTTGTTGGGCCTCGGCTCACTCCCGAACGCCAGCGAAGCAGAACTCATCCAGCATTGTCGCTCGGTCAGCGACGTGCTCCCGGTGTTCGGATTCTACCTCCAGCCGACGGTGGGCGGCCGCGTGCTGAGCTACGAGTTCTGGCGCCGCTTCGCGGAGATCGATCGCGCGTGGGCCATCAAGATCGCGCCCTTCAATCGGTACCAGACCCTCGACGTGGTGCGCGCGGTCGCGGACGCGGGGCGGTCGGATCTCGCGCTCTATACCGGGAATGACGATAGCATCATCACCGACCTGCTCACCCCCTTTCCGGTGGGCGGCTCACGGACTCGCCGCATCGTCGGGGGCCTGCTCGGCCAGTGGGCCGTGTGGACGAATGCGGCGGTCGGCCTGCTCGAACGCATTCGCGCGGCCGGCGACGCGTCGCCGGCCAGCAGCTGGCTCCGCGAGGCGGCCGCGCTCACCGACGCCAACGGCGCGATCTTCGACGCAGGGCATTCGTTTGCAGGCTGCATCCCGGGCATTCACGAAGTGCTGCGCCGGCAGGGCTTGCTCCGCGGGGTATGGTGTCTCGATCCTGATGAAGCACTGTCTCCGGGACAGCGCGAGGACATGGATCGTGTCTACGAGCAGTACCCGGAACTCCGCGACGACGCCTTCGTGGCGGGGAACCTCCACCGGTGGCTGAGTTGAGTCGCACCGTCGCGGAGTACCGCGCAAATGCTCATGCAACCTTTGTTCGGTCCGGCACCGGAGTCAGTCGATCAGATCGCGAACCCAGGTGTCCTTGGCGGGACGTTCGAAGCAGGCACGAAAGCTCCCAAGATCCGTGATGGTCGTATCGAAGACCACCGAGTCATGGGTGATGTCTCCGCGCCCCGCCAGCGCGGCAAGGTCACCGCGCGCCGCGCACTGCACCGTACCGTGCGCATCGCGGTAGAACACCCGACCGCCGCCAACGAGGCTCGCTCCGGCCCCTCGCTCTACGTCCTGAAGGACCCGGAAAAGACCGTCAATGGAGCACCCGGTAGCGCCCGCGGTATTCTGATCCACACCGATCACGAGAAAGCGGCCGTCCCGCCACTGCCGCGAAACCGTGAGCGGCGCACCGTGCGCCTTCCAGTTCGCCAGATGATCGTCTACGCTACCGAGCAACACATGCGTCCCGTCCTCGGTGAGCGGGCGATCGCTTCCAAACACCCAGACGCGGGATGAATCCGGCAGGTTTTCGAAGGGAATGACAGGCATGTTGCCGAGACTTGGAACGGGAATCGCGAGGTTGGACCCTCGCGCGCCTGCAACTTCACCAGCAAGATAGTGGAGCGTCGCCTCCTGCTTCCAGCCGAGATGGGACACGACACTGCCCCGGAGGCCCGCTCGTCGGCGGACACGCAGGTGTTCACCGACGAGCGCTATCGTCCGCTCTTCACGCTCTCGCCGCAACCGGCGTGGGTCTACGATGCGCACACGCTGCGCTTCCTCGAAGTGAACGAGGCGGCGCTGTGCGCCTACGGATGGGGGCAAACCGAATTTCTCGGCATGACGATTCGGGACATCTGCCCGCCAAGCGAGCTGTGCCGACTCGATGCGCAGCTCGCCGAGACACCGCCTCAGGGGATGCACACCGTAGCGTCCGTGCACCGCACGAAGGCCGGCCAGCCTCGGCATGTCCAGATCAATTCGTATCCGCTGCAATTCGAGGGACGATCCGCACGGATGGTGCTGGTGCACGACGTCACCGAGCGCGAGCAGGCAGCCGACGCATTGATGAAGAGCGAGCAGAAGTACCGGTCGGTGATCGAGCAACTGCAGGACGTGTTCTTTCGAACGAATGCGGCCGGCCACTGGACGTTTCTGAATCCCGCCTGGACGGCGCTCACCGGCAACGACGTGGACGCCAGCCTCGGCACCCTCTTTCTCAACTACGTCCATCCCTCGGATCGGGCAACGGTGCTGGACGCCTTTCGCCCTCTGACGGACGGGCGAATGGAAAGCATGACCGTGGAGGTGCGATATTTTCGTCGGTCGGGTGGCTACTGCTGGGTGGAGGCGCGCACGCATATGGTGCGCGGCGACGATGGCTTGTTTGCCGGTACGATGGGCACGCTCCGGGACGTGACGGAGCGGCGAGGGGCGGACGAAGAGCGGCTCCGGCTCGCCACGAATATCCGGCAGCTCATGGACGCCTCTGGAGAAGGCATCTACGGGCTCGACGCCAAGGGCGTCATCACCTTCGTCAACCGGCGTGGCTCGGCGATGCTGGGCTATAGCGCGGCCGAGCTCATCGGACAACCAATGCACGAGCTGACGCATCACTCGCGTCGAGATGGAACGCCGTATCCGGCGGCGGAGTGTCTCATTCTCCGCTCGGCGGCTGAAGGCATTCCCTGCGAGGTGAACGACGAAGTGTTGTGGCGGAAAGACGGCTCGCAGGTCCAGGTGGAGTATGCGGCATCGCCGATCCGCGAGCACGACCGCTCCGCCGGTATCGTGGTGAATTTTCGTGACATCACGCAGCGCAAGCGTGCGGAGCTCGAGCTCATCGTCGCGCGCGATGCGGCGGAGGCTGCCAGTCGCGCCAAGAGCGACTTCCTGGCGCGAATGAGTCACGAGCTGCGCACCCCGCTCAACTCGATCATCGGCTTTGCCAACGTGCTGTTGAAGAACCGGAACGCGGCGATGCAGAGCGATGAACTGACCTACCTCTCGCGCATTGCCACGAACGGCGGCCATCTGCTTGGGCTGATCAACGACATCCTCGATCTATCCAAGATCGAGGCGGGACGTATGACGCTGGAGGTGTCGGCCGTGTCTCTGTCCGCGCTCGTGCGAGACACCATCGACGAGCTCGAGAGTCAGTTCCGCGATCGCCCCGTGGCGCTGCGTGCAGAAATTCCCGCGTACCTGCGGCCGATTGAAACCGACGGAGCGCGCTTGAAGCAGGTGATCATCAACCTCATCGGCAACGCGCTCAAGTTCACCGAACGCGGCGAGGTCGTCGTCGTCGTCGAAGCCGACGTCCAGGGCATTCCAAAGCGCCTCAAGGTCCGCGACACCGGCATCGGCATCCCCAGACATCGCCTTGACGCAATCTTCAAGGTTTTCGAGCAGGCGGAGTCGATGACCGCCCGCCGCTTCGGCGGCACCGGGCTCGGACTCGCTATCTCTCGGTCGCTCTGCGATCTCATGGGCCATCGCCTGGAGGTGGAGAGCGTGGAGGGACAGGGCACCACGATGGATATCCGTCTCGGGGATTCCACACGGTCGCCGCGCAGAAGCTCCCCCCACGGAATGCGCGCCATTCCATCCGGTCCTGCACACGACGTGGCGGCGAACGACGGCGCGGATCCGGTCATTCTCGTCGTGGATGACGAAGAAGACGCGCGCACGCTGCTCGGACAGATCCTCGAAGAGGCCGGGTGCCGCGTCGCCCTTGCCGGCACCGGTGTCGAAGCGCTGCAGATGGCGCGCGAGCTGCTCCCGGCCATGGTCTTCCTCGACCTCATCCTGCCGAAGATCAGCGGCTTCGACGTGCTGCGTATTCTTCAGGCTGACGAGGAGTTGCGGAACACGCCGGTGGTCATCGTGAGCGCGGCCGGCAGCGAATCCAAAGCGGCACTCGGCGGGTCGGTCGCCATTCTGGACAAGCCTGTTGGCCGCGAGCAGGTCTTCGACCTGCTGCGGCTCTGGCTACCCAAAGCCGCGCGGTAAACCGGCATCAAGCTCGTTCACCGCCGGAAGCGCCCACACGTTGCGCTGCTTCGACGAAAGGCCGAGTCGGCCTAGCCGAGTGGTCATACCACTTAATGGTCACCAGCGGCTACCTCCTGGCGCGCGAGGCAACCTGTACGAGGCGCTCGTGGCACGCTGACGGCCAGTGCAGCATCGCGACCGACCATGCAGTCAGCCCCCCACTGAGCCGATACTCCAAGGGTGATTTTCGTCGCGGGCAGGCAGTCCGCCGACATCGTGACGATTGACTTTCCCACCGCGGGTGTAGTGCTGCCTTCTTTCATCACGAGACCCCGCAGATCGCTATCGCTGGCATCCTCGCTGGACGTGCGCGCGTCGGACTCGCCGGCCGAAGCCGCTTTTGAGCGGCTTTCCAATCTCGCGAAACGGCTGCTGCGTGCTCCGACAGCGGTCGTTTCCACGATCGAAGGAGATGCGCGGCTGGTCGTCACGCGCCCGCGCCTGACAGGCGGTTGGAGGGAAGATAGCGAGGCCGTGGAGGCCTACTGCCTGCAGATCGTACGCAGCGGATTGCCGCTGGTCATCAATGACGTACGCCAGGCGTGCCCGCCTGCCAAGGTCTCCGATCTGAATGGGGAGGGCGATACAACCACCGTGGTCGCCTATCTGGGCGTACCGCTTCTGTCATCCTCCGGCGCGGTCCTCGGCAGTTTCGGTGCGCTGGACACGCGGCCGCGCGATTGGCGCGACGAGGAGGTCGACGCCTTGCGCGACCTCGCTGCCGCGGTGGTGACGGAAATCGAACTCCGCACCGCGACGCGCGCACTGTCGGAACAACAGATCCCGCAGGCCGCCCTGCTCGACCACAGCACCGACCTCATTTGCGCGGTCGACAGGGACGGGCGCATCGCGTACGTGAACATGGCGTGGCAGAAGGCCCTCGGCTACTCGCTGGAGGAGGCGACGCAAATGAACCCCGTCGAACTCGTCACGGCCGACTTCCGTGCGTCGTTCCGCCAGTTCATGCGCAGCCTGCACGCCGGAGATCCTGCGGACTTCGAAGCCGTTCTGCTCTCGAAGAGCGGGCGACGTCTGGTATGCTCGGGTCAGGGTTGGCCTCACCTCGAGAACGGCGCGGTCACGGGCACGTACGCCGTTTACCGCGACCTCACTGCCCACAGTCGGTCGGAACACGTCCGCGAGCGCCTGGTGAGCACGCTGGAAGCGTCGCCGGACTTCGTCAGCATCGTTACCGCCGACGGGCGCCTGGTGTACCTCAATCACGCGGCCCGGCAGCTCGTGGGGCTGGATGACGAGGCCGATACGTCCGCCATCGATCTCGATGTGCTGCGCGGTGCCGAGGAAGCGCGGCGGATCGTGACCGAGACGATTCCGTTGGCGATTCGGGACGGCGTGTGGTGCTCCGAAACGACGGTGCTCGACGCGGACGGCACCGCAGTGCCCGTGGCGCAGACCGTCATCGCGCACCGGTCCACGCGTCCTGACACACCACCCTTCTTTTTTTCCATCGTCGCGCGCGACCTGCGCGAACGGGTGACGGCGGAGCGCGAACGGCGTCAGAGTGAGGAACGCTTCAGGGCGGCGATGGAAGCGAGCATGGACGGATTCTTCGTCATGTCGTCCGTTCGTGACGATTGCGGCACGATTTGCGACTTCCGTATCGAGGACGTCAACGAGCGCGCGTGCGTCATGATGTCCCGCACGCGCGACGGACTGGTGGGGCAGTTGGCGACGGAAACGTGGCCAAGCGCCCGCACGATGTTCAGCGATCTCACGTCCGTCGCGGAAACTGGACGGGTAGTGGAACGCGAGCTCGCGGTCACAGCGATAGGGATGGTGGCCAGCTGGGTCCAGGTGCAGGTCGTAAAGGTGGGAGACGGGATCGGTGCCACGACCCGTGACATTTCCGCCCGCAAGAGCGCGGAGGCCGCGCTCGAGCGCGATCGAGCATTCTACGCCGCCATGCTCGAACATCTGTCCGAAGGAATCGTTGCGTGCGACGCCCATGGACAGGTCACGTTGTTCAACCGTGCGACGCGCGATTTTCTGGGCCTCGCCGAACCTCACGACGGCGATTCGGTCTTGTTGAACGCGCCGAACGCGGAGCTGGGGGGCCAGACGACACCGCATCCGCACGCCACACCGCTCATGCGTGCGCTCAGGGGCGAGCTCGTGGTGAATCACGAGATCATCGTGGCGCGCCCCACCGAATCGCCGCGCACCCTGCTGGCGAACGGCCGTCAGTTTTTCGATCGGAGTGGTCGGCTGCTGGGTGCCGTGGTGGCATCGCGCGATGTCACCACCCAGAAAGTAGTGGAACGCGCATTGCGCGACTCGGAGGAACGATTCCGATCGGTCGTGGAGTGTCTGGACGAAGGCGTGATCATCACGGACCTCAACGGTGTGGCGACCTACGCCAACGATCGCCTGCGTGACATCACCGGATACGATCCGAGTGAGCTCGTGGGGCGTCGGCCCAACCAGATGTTGATGCGGCCGGAGGCGCGGGCGGCCGCGGATGACCACCTCGAGGGACAGACCCGGGGTATCCGGGGACGCTACACCACCGAGCACATTCGCAAGGACGGCAGCAGCGTGTGGGTCGAGGTTTCCTTCGTGCCCTACCGCGACGGCACCGGTACGGTTGTCGGCACGGTGGGCTCGCTCATCGACATCAGCGAGCGGCGGCGCTGGGAGGCCGCACTACTCGACGCCAAGAACGAGGCGGAGCGCGCGAACCAGGCCAAGTCGGCCGTCCTCTCTCGCGCGTCCCACGAGTTGCGCACGCCGCTCAACAGTGTGATCGGCTTCTCGGGCGTACTGCTGAAAAACCGGGCCGGCACTTTGAGCGAGAGCGATCTCTCCTACATGCAGCGCATTCGCGCCAACGGGGGACACCTGCTCTCACTCGTGAACGACATCCTGGACATCGCTAAGGTAGAGGCAGGCCACACGTCGGTGGACCTCTCCACGGTGAACGTGGCCGATCTCGTGTGCGACGTCGTCGCGTCGCTCGAAGGCCGGGTGCTGGGAAAGCAGTCGCTGACCCTGAGGGCGTGCGTACCCGATCGGTTGCAGCCAATCATCACCGACGCTGCCAAGCTGCGTCGGATTCTCACGAACCTGGTGGGAAATGCGATCAAGTTCACTCCGGCCGGCACCGTTACCGTGCGCGTGCTGAACGATGACACGGATCATCCCCGATCGATCGTCGTCGAGGACACTGGCTGCGGCATCGCATCCGACGACATGCGGATGATTTTCGAGGCATTCGGCCAGTCGGCAGCCGTGCAGCCCAGCGACGAGCCGGGCACGGGGCTCGGCCTGTCCATCGCGGCCAGCTTCTGCGAACTGCTGGGCTACAGGATTCGGGTGGAGAGCGACTTGGGCGTGGGGTCGCGCTTCAGCGTGGACCTGTAGCGGCGCGGGAGTCGCCGACGGAAGCGCGCGACCCTCGCGGCGGCAACGACCGCTACGGCTTTGCGACGGGCAACTGAATGAGCGGCGTACCACCTCCGCTCACCTGCGGCAGCTTGCCGTCCCATTTGTTGGCGATCTGGTACTGCACGAGCGTTGGCGTGATGCTGCGCGCCAATAGCTCGTTTGCCCTCGCCTGTGCTTCCGCCTCTGCGGTAATCGCCTTCGCACGGCCAGCGGCCTTGATCGAATCACCCTGGGCGTTGAACGTGTTCTTCTGTAGTTCGTTCTGCGCCGTGAGCGCCTGCTGCTGCATGACGTTCTTCTGATTGATCGCTTCCATCACGGCCGGCGGTGCACGCAGTTCGTTGATGGTGAACTGCTTCACGTCGAAGCCCAGCGGCTGCAACCGCTGGGAGATCAGTGTGCGAACGCGGTTCGTCGCCTCCGCCTTCTTCGGACCGATCACGTCGGCTACCGGTTCCGTGCCGACCACTTCCTGCAGTGCCTGGCGTATCGTCTGTTTCACGAAGCCATGCGTGATCTGGTTGATGTCGGTTCGAAACGTCGTGTAGAGCCGTGGGGTCTGCGACTGGTCCAGCTGAAACGAAAGCGATACGTCCAGCGAGAGGGGCTGCCCTTCCACGCTGTTCACATTGATCTCGTCGTTGTTCGCCGAACCCTCGCTCAGATTCTTCGTCAACACCAGCGTCTTGAGAAAAACGGGGTACTCCTCGATGCCCGTCGCGAATGGGATTCGTCCGTGGATGCCCGGGCCGAGCGGCACCGGATCCACACCGCCGCCGGCGCGATGAATCACGATGCCGACGTATCCCGGGTTCACGTAGGTGAACGTCGAAGGCAGGAGCACGAGCAACGCCACGATCGCCATCACGCCATAGATCAGGCGCTTGAGGCGCTGTGCCGCGTCCGTCCGTGGCGCGTATTCGAGCGTGCCGATGTGGTCCGGGATCGAGCTACCCATGGAAGGTCTCCTTGTAGCAGTCAGGGCACACTCGCTGTCCATTCGCGAGGCGTACCAGTTGATCCTCCGCGTGCGGTCCGTGAATCGGACATACCAGCTCGGCGGCGCGCGCGATGCGCGCACGATTGCGGGTTTGACGGAGCCGAAGTCCCGTCGGCGTGAACGCCATCACCGCCCAATAAACAAGGGCACCCCCCGCCGCGATCAGTGCGACGAACAGCACCCCTTCAATGATGATGGAACCCATTGGTGAACGTGCTCCGGTGCGAGTCCGCGCACCCATGTTTGCCAACACGACGCCGCGAACCGTGAAAAGGTTTCATGTCCGCGCTGTCGCGGGTTGGTCTAGCCCCGTTCTGCCGTAACGGACCGCAGCGCGTCCTCCAACTTGGGCCAGCGAAATGTGAACCCAGCGCTGACCAGTGCCGCAGGAACCGCGCGCTGTCCCGCAAGGATGGTGGCGCGCGCCATTTCTCCATAGAGCAGTTCCACCGCGAATGCCGGCAGCGGAAGAAGTGCGGGCCGTCCGAGGACACGCCCCAGGGTAGTCACGAATTCGGCATTCGTCACGGGATTCGGCGCCGACAGGTTCACCGGGCCCTGCATCGAGTCGGTGAAGAGCGCGTGCTCCATGGCGCGAACCTGATCGTCCAGCGCGATCCAGCTCATCCACTGGCGGCCGCTCCCGATCGGGCCGCCGAGGCCGAGGTGAAACGGCGGCAGCAACTTCGCGAGCGCTCCGCCCTGCGTGCTGAGTACGATGCCGGTGCGCAGCAGGACCACGCGGACACCCGCGTCGGTGATAGGCGCCGTGGCGGCTTCCCATTCGCGCGCCAACGACCCCAGGAAATCGACGCCGGGGGCGCTGCGCTCGTTCAGTAACTCGTCGCCTCGATCGCCGTAGTAGCCGACAGCGGATCCACTGAGCATCACGCGCGGCTTCACATCGAGTGCCGCAACCGAGCGGGCGATGAGCTCGGTGCTTCTCAAGCGGCTCGCGCGGATTTCGCGCTTGCGCACCTCGGTCCACCGCACGGCGATCGGCGAGCCGGCCAGGTGCACGATGGCATCGCTACCGGCCAGTGCGCGCACGTCGAGTGTGTCGCGCGAGGGATCCCACACGATGTCCCCGGGCTGCACGGAGCGCACTTGCCGGACGAGCCGACGCACGGTGTGTCCCTGGGCGCGAAGCCGCGAAACCAGCACCGTGCCGATCAGCCCGGTCGCGCCGGATACCACGACGGTCAACGGAGATATCGCCACGGTGCGCATCTGCGGAAGTTAACGCGCCGCGCGCCCTTTTCGCTCTATGGACGCGGCTAGCTCGTGGCGAGCGTCCGGCGCCGCCAGCACGCCTCCATGAGCGCGCTGCCAATCGCGTCGAGCGGGAGTACCTCGCTCGCGCCCCCAACCCTGATCGCTTCGCTCGGCATCCCGAACACTACGCAGCTCGCCTCGTCCTGTGCTATGGTGTGGGCGCCGCTCTCCCGCATCGCGACCATGCCCTTGGCGCCGTCGATGCCCATGCCAGTCAGGAGCGCGCCAACAGCGTGCCTGCCGGCGCACCGCGCCACCGAGTGGAAGAGCACGTCCACCGCAGGCCGTTGGTGGTGCACACGCGGCCCATCCTTCACGGAGACGACATAGCGGGCGCCATCGCGCTGCAGGAGCATGTGACGGTCGCCCGGCGCGATGAGCGCCACTCCCGGCATGACCGCGTCACCGTCCTGCGCTTCGCGCACCTCCATGGGGCAGAGCGTGTTCAGCCGATCGGCAAACGCCTTGGTGAAGTGGCGTGGCATGTGCTGCACGATGACGATACCGGGTGACGGCGCCGCCATGGCGCGCAACACGCGTTCGATCGCGATCGTTCCGCCCGTTGATGCGCCGATCGCGACGATGCGATTGGTGGTCGTCTCGAACGGAACCGGACGCACCACCGGTGCCATGAGCGGTGCCGGCGGGCGCACCTTGGCAGCTGCCGCGGCGCGAATCGCCCGCACCAGCGTCGTCGCGACCTCCGGTACGGAATACGCCGAACCAGGCTTGCTGACCACTTCAACGGCGCCGAGCGCCAGGGCCCGCATGGCCGTCGCGCTATGCTCCTGGGCCACCGAACTGACGATGACCACCGGCGTCGGCCGATGCTCCATGAGTTTCGCCAAGAACGAGAGGCCGTCCATGCGCGGCATCTCGATGTCCAGCGTGATCACGTCGGGATTCAGCGTGAGCAGCTTTTCGCGCGCGACGTACGGATCAGGGGCGGTGCCGACCACTTCGATGTCGTCGAACCGGGACAGCTCGTCACTCAGGACCTTGCGCACCAGCGCCGAGTCGTCCACCACCAGGACGCGAATCATCGAGTCGTCCTCACGCCGCTTCCAGGTAGAGAAAGACGTCGACGCGACCGGACTGTTCGAGGCCGAAGCTCGCTTCCGCAACTGGATGGGGCTTCACATGCCCGAGCACCACCACTGGCAGGGGCGCGCCGAGCACGAATGCCACGTTGCTGCCACCGATGAGCGGTATGACGGTCCCGCACATGACGTTGGCGACTTCCCCGAGCGCGTCGCGCTGCATGCGCGTGTCGGCGTCGGCGTCGCCAAGCATGTTGGACGCGATCGCGCCCAGCATTCCGCCGCAGACGCGGACCACGAGGCGTCCGCTTATCGGTCCACGAAACGCCACGCTCATCGCGGCATCCACGTGGGCGTCGCGATGCGCGTTGGAGAGCAGCGGCATCGGATAACAGAAGCACAGCGTCTCGAGCGTGCGCGTTGCCACGTCCGTCAGGTGCCGCTCGCAGGCGCTCACGCGGCGACTCCGGTGATGCGGAGGACCACATCACGCAGCAGCTCGGGAGAGAACGGCTTGCGCACGAAGGCCGCGCCGAAGGCACGTACGGCCGCGAGGCGCGGATCGCTTCCTTCGGTAGACACCACGATGGTGCGCAGCGCGCCCGCGTACGGACGCCTGGCGATCTGGGTGAGCAGCTCGAGACCGTCCATCACCGGCATGTTGATGTCAACGAGCACCAGGTCGATCCAGACCGCGTCGAGCACCTCCAGCGCCTCCACGCCATTCGAAGCGTGGGCGATCTCGCCGAGGTGCAGTCCGCTCATGCGGAGCGTCTTCACGATCATCGCGCGCATCACGGCGCTGTCGTCGGTTACCAGCACATTGAGTGGCATCATGGTCGGGGGCTCGGTCTCACAGATAGGTGTCGGCGCCGGCAGTGCGAAGCTGTACTGTACCCGTTCCGACGTCGAGCGTGACGGTGCGTGACACGCAGCCCCCGACGTCCTGTGCCCTGATCATGACGTTGTTCTTCCAGAGGATTCTCCTCACCGCGATGACATTGCGCTTCCCGATCTCGAACATGTCCGTCCCTGTGTGTACGCACGCGCCGCCCATGACCTTCACCACCATTCGCTCTTTCAGCGCGCCGAGCTTGTACGCTTCGCGAAACAGGTGTGGCACACCGGTGTCAACGAACATCGACGGATTCGCTGCAGCCTTTGCGACGTCGATCGACGAGTCGGGCAGCATGACGTGCAGCATCGCGCCCACCCGTGCGACCGGATCGTGCGCGACGATCGCGAGACAGCTGCCCAGCGCATGCGTCACGAGGAACGCCCGCGCGTCCATGCTGACGGCGTAGTCGGCGACGCCGACGACGACCCGTTCCCCGGGTCCGGGCAGCCGCTCACTTGACGTACGTGGCAGGCTGGACATACGAGAAGTTGTGCGACAGAGAACTGAGACTCTCGGAATGTCCGACCAACAGTGAACCACCGGGTGCGAGCAGCTCCCAGAAGCGGTTGATGAGCCGCTCCTGCGTGACGGCGTCGAAGTAGATCATGACGTTGCGGCACATGATCACGTCAAAGGGCCCCTTCATGGGCCAGGGGCCGATGAGATTCAGTTGAGCGACTCGGACCATTCCACGCACCGCGTCGCGGACGCGGAATCGGCGCGTCGCGGCGCCGGCGACGGGCGCGAAGTGCCGCTGGAGCCGCGCGCGACCAGCCGCCTCGACTGTTGTCGCGTCGTACTCGGCCAGCTCGGCCCTGGCCAGCACTCGCGTCGAGAGATCCGTGGCGAGAATCCGGCTGGCGGCCAGCGTGGGCGGGCGCAGCTCCTCGGTGAGGAGCATCGCCAACGAGTACGGCTCTTCGCCGGACGAACATCCCGCGGACCAGAACCGTGCCGCGCCCCCCCGCCTGTTCAGTTGTGGCAGCACCTCGCGGCGCAGGTATTCGAAGTGCTCGATCTCGCGAAAAAAGGACGTCTTGTTCGTGGTCAGCAGGTCGATGAGCATCGTCAATTCCGCGCGCGACCGATCCCGCTCCACGTGCTCGAGGTACGCCGAAACGCTGTTGAGCTGCAACGCGCGCAACCGCGTCGCGAGACGCGACTGCACCAGGCCTTCCTTGCCGGCGGTGAGATTCACGCCGGAGACCTGATACATCAAGTCGCTGACCGCGCGGAATTCGTGCGTGCTCAGCGATGCCCGCGTCGCAGTGGTCATCGGCGCCGCTATGCGGCGGCTTCCGACGCCGACGCCAGTTCTTTCATGTCGAGGATGCGATCGATGTCGAGCAACAGCTTGACGCGTCCACCCTGTTTCGCGAGCCCCAGCAGAAATTCGGTGTGCACGTCGGCGCCGAAGTTCGGCGTGTCCTCCACCTCGCCGGCGGCAATGTTGCACACTTCCGACACCTGATCGACGACGATGCCGATCTGCACGCGCTGAATCTGCGTGACGATGATGCAGGGTTCGGCCGTCTCGGACGGTGGCATCAGGAAGCGGGTGCGGAGATCCATGATCGGGATCACCTTGCCGCGCAGGTTGATCACGCCAAGGATGAAGTCGGGCGCGCGCGGAATGCGCGTGATCGGCAGCATACCGAGAATCTCGTGGACCTTCAGGATTTCCAGGCCGTACTCCTCACCGGCGAGGAAGAACGTCAGGAACTTGCCGCTGCGGCGGGCAAGGCTCGACTCAGCGGGGACGGCGCCGGTGGCGGTGCTCATCTCGAATGGGTGTTGAACGGTTGACAGGTCGATCGGGAGCGGTGTGCCGGAACGACTCACCACGTCGCGCATCATCCTGTGGTATCCGTATCGGCATTCTCCAATGGGAGTTGAGGGCCGGGACCGTTGTGCCGGCCCGCCATCACGCGACCGAGCGCAGTTGATCCGGACCGGCCTCGCGCCGCCGCAGCATCACGAGCAGTTCGGCGACGTCGAGAATGAGACCCACGCGGCCGTCGCCGAGAATGGCGCCGCCGGAGACCCCCTCGATTTTCCCGATGCCCTCGCCCAGCGACTTGGCCACCACCTGCTGCTGTCCGAGCAGCGCGTCCACCAGCAGCGCCACGCGCTGCGATCCGATCGACACCACCACGACGAGGGCAGCGCACGGATCCTCCTGTGCCCCCACGACGCTGAACAGCTTGTGCAGACGGAACATCGGCATGACCTCGTCGCGCAGCCGCACCATCTCGCCGCGTCCGGCGATCGTCGAGAGCGCGCTGCGCTCCGGGCGAAAGCTCATGTGGATGCACGTCGTGGGAATGACGTAGCGCTCCGGGCCCACCTGCACCAGCATGCCGTCCGTCACGGCGAGCGTCAGCGGCAGGCGCAGCGTGAACAGCGTACCCTCGCCCGGCACGGAGCTGATGGTCACGAGGCCTCGCAGCGACTCGATGTTGCGCCGCACCACGTCCATGCCGACTCCCCGACCGGACAGTGCCGTGACGTGCGTAGCCGTCGAGAATCCGGGCGCGAAGATCAGGTTGAAAATCTCCGCGTCGGCCAACTTCGCCGCCGACTCGATCAATCCTTTCTCGATCGCCTTGACCACGATGCGATCCTTGTCGAGGCCGCGCCCGTCATCACGTAGCTCGACGAGGACGCTCCCGCCGCTGTGCTTGGCGCTCAGCCGCACGCTTCCGTGCCTGGGCTTGCCCGCGGCGATACGCTCATCGGGGGTCTCGATCCCATGATCCACGGCATTGCGCACCATGTGCACGAGCGGATCGCTCAGCGCGTCCACCATGTTGCGGTCGATCTCGGTCTCGTCGCCCTCCGTGATGAATTCCACTTCCTTGCCGACGTTGTGTGCGACATCACGCACCAATCGCGTCATCTTCTGGAAGGTCGGCTTCAAGGGCACCATCCGCATCGACAGGCTGAGATCGTGCAGTTCGCGGACGATCTTGCCCGCGTGACTCACCTTGCGCCCCAGCCCGTGGTGTCCCACCTGCGGCACACTCTCGTCCTGGGCGATCATCGTGTGGGCGATCACGAGTTCGGAGACCATGTCGATCAGCCGGTCCAGGCGATCCGTGCGCACCCGGATGGACGAGTCGGAGTTCTGATCGCGGCGCTCCTCACCGCGCCACGGCTCGGGCGCCTGAACGAGCCTGGGTCGCGCCGGCCCTTCCTCGGCCTCGGCGGTGGGCGTCGCAGCGATCCCATCGGCCGCCTCGGCTCCCGTGCTCATGTCACCGGCGGCCACTCGCGCCAGCTCTTCGAGGACCGTGTCGTAGGTTCCGGGACGCGTCATCGGCGTTCCGTGCAGTGCTTTGTCCACGGTCTCCACCAGCGCCTTCACGACGTCCGCTGCGCGAAGGGCGAGGTCCGGAATCCGCCCGGCGAACGGGAGTTCTCCGTCGCGTACGCGGCTGAACAACGATTCGGCTTCGTGGGCGAAAGTCGTGATCACGTCGAGGCCGAGAAACCCCGAAGTGCCTTTCACCGTGTGGAACGCCCGGAACACCGTGTTGATCGCTTCGATGTCCGTCGGGTTCGCCTCGAGCTTCAGGAGTGCGGCCTCGGCGCTCTCGAGATACTCGCCGCACTCGACCACGAAGTCGGCGATCAGCTCGCGATCGCCCTCGGGCAGCGCATCGGCGACGCCGTGGTGGGCCGTTGCCGGTGCGCGTGGCGCCGGAACGGAGCCGCCCTCCACCACGCCGATCGGGATCGCGAGCTGGGGACCGGCCGACATCCATTCGGCCGCGTCGTCGCGCGCACGGACGGCCAGGTTCACGAACTGTGCGACCTCGGCCAGGTCGGTCACGAGATCCTCGGCCGCAGAGACGTCGTCGAGCACGCGCCTGATGGACGCCACCGCGTCGCCGGCGAGTGTACGCACGAGCGGCACCTCGCGCTCGTCCTCCGTAAGCGCCTCGAGCGCGTGACGGATGCGTTCCATCTCGGCGCGCTCGCTCGGCTCGACCATCAGCAGCAGCGCGGCAGCGTCGTCGAGCGTGAGCAGCGGGACCGGCTGACCCTCGATGATTTCGGACGCCGTGTCGTGCGGTGTCACGTTCCCCCGCGACATGCCGCGCATCCACTCCTGGTGATCGCGTCCGAGCGCCCGCAGGAGTTGTTGTCCTGCCTGGATCAGCAGCAGCTCCCCACCCAGGTCCTCGGGTGCGGCGAGATGCTCGATCGCCGCGCCCACCGCGGCGCGCACGGCATTCAGGCAGCGCTGATGCTCCTGCTCCCCCTCCAACGTGGTCCCGATGGCGCTTGCCGCCTCGGCCGCGAGATCGAGCAGGCGGCGCGCTTCGCCGCGCTGTGTCGGCAACATCGACGCGATCCACGCGAGCTTGGCGCGCGGGCGGGCGAGCGTCGCCGTGTCGGCGGGCGTCGCGGCGTCGAGTTCGGCGCGGACACCACGAAGCAGATCGGGAAGGGACTGTTCTGCGCTTGTCATGACGGAATCAACTGAGGTGAGGGCCCGCTCTTCATTCTCGGCTATTGCGCTCGCGAGTTGAGCAGAAAAGACGGAATGCGCGGTGCGCCCGGAGAGGCGTCTCCCGGCGTTTTCCTCAGTCTGTTTTCGTCGGAGTCGGCGCGCTGATTGCGCGCCGAGACTGCTCGGTCAGCGCTTGACGGTGAAGAGCGAATCTGCCAGGGCCTGCCGGTCGGTCGAGTCGGAATTCGACGCGTCTGGATCGAAGGAGACTGGCGCACTACTGTCGGCCAGCGACCCGCCCATAGCGAACGCTTTCGGATCGAAGATGCTGGCGAGCTGCACCAGGCGCTGCTCCATGTCCAGAATCACGCTCGACGCATAGGCCAGCTGCTGCGTGGTGATGTCTTGAAACTGGAGGTGCACCATCAAGCCGAACAGCTCATCGCGCATGCGGCCACGAAGCTCGAGGCCGCGCGACGCGGAATCCGGCGTTTCAGCGATCGCATCGAGTTCGTCGACCATGGCCACGGAGCGATCGAGCCCGTCGAGGATGTCGGTCGCGGCCAACTCGGTGGCCGACGAGACCTCCTTCAGCTTGTCGTGCATGTGCGCGAGCTTGTCCATCGCGCTCTGCTCGAGTATGCCGCGGCTCACCCGCAGCCGCTCGAGAATCGACCGGATCTCGCTGTAGGCGCGGAACAACGTGTGCGGAAGCTTGGTGAGGCTGTCGATGTCCCCGAACTGCATGTCGGCGGCGTCCTCGTGCCGGCCTTCTTCGGGGGCGAATTCACCGATGGCATTATCGACGAGGCGCAACGACGCCTCCGAATCGTACAGGAGTTCGCTAGCTGATCTCGCCGTCATCTCACGCCGCCGCTCCAGCCGCCACCGTCATCACCTGTTCGATCTTTTCCTTCAGGGTGGGCGGAGTGAACGGCTTCAGGATGTAATTGTTGACACCCGCTTCGACCGCAGCCAGGATGTCCTCGCGCATGCTACGCGTCGTCACCATCAGGATCGGCACCTGCTTGCCGTCCGGACGCGCACGGAGCGCGCGCGCGAAGTCGATGCCGCTCATGTTCGGCATGTTCCAGTCGGTGATGACAAACTGGATCGAGCTGTTGAAGTGGCAGAGCGCTTCCTCCCCGTCACCGGCTTCCACGGTCTGCGTGTAGCCGATCCGCTGGAGCGAATTCACGATGATGCGTCGCATGGTGACCGAATCATCGACAACGAGGAACTTCATGGCGTGTAACTCCCGAAACACGGTGCGTCAGGCGATTCGACCTCGCCGGAACGGATTGACGACCTACAGATCACCGCTGCCGAGAATACGGCGGGCGACATCGTCCACGACGGCAAGCGAGTTGTACGCGCCGTCGAGAACGCGTTGACGGATCTGGGCGGAGCGCACCGGCGTGAGACCGGCGTCGGCATGCCCACGCGCCGCCAGCGCACGGCCGGCATCCGAGATGTGGACCGCATCGCCGTACTTGGCCGCGACGGCCGCTACGGGTGCGGCGGCGGAAACGGGTTTGTCCGCCTTTTGGACAGAAACGCTGTTCGCGGCTTCGGGCCGAATCAAGCTGGCCGTGTTGGGTTTAATCTGCATGTGCTACCTCCTGAATCTGATGTATCGGCACCGCCACGCCCCGACTTGAGCGCGTCGTGCCGTCCAGCGTTGCTACTCCGCCGCGTGGATGGGTTCGATCGATTCGCGAAAATCCCGCGAGTTCGATCAGCACCGCATCTTGACGCCGCCGTCGTGCCACGTCCCCGTCAGCACGCCGATCATGTCCAGCAGACCCCTGATCTGCTGCCGGTCCTCGCTCCGACTCACGTACAGAATCTCCGAGGCGAAGTAGCTGTACAGCGCCGCCAGCCGGGGTGCCAGCTCTCCACCGCTCTCGAAATCCAGCGCGGCGAACAGGTCGAATACCACCGCCGTCGCCACGTCCAACCCGCTGAGCTTGCCGGTGGTATCCCGGCGAACGATCGCCGTATCGGCTGTCTGGAGGGCTTCCGCCAACCGTCCGTACAGCTCCGGGACGGGCACACTCATCGAGGAAATCGTCGCCAGGGTTCCAGGTGGTGACGTTTCTTCGGAAGTAAGTGGGTAATGGCTCAATGCGCGGTCCGGAAGGGGTCTGCCATGTAGTGTCGTCCGTTGTTCCCACCACCCCGGCTTCGGGACAGTCTGTCGCATCTGCCGATCTACCGTACCAAGTCGAGGCGGCGGGACGGCGTACCAGCGACCCCATAGGCCGAGGCGACTTCGTCCGGGCTGTCGAGTCCGCGCATGGTCGTCGCGATTCTCACGCATTCGGCCTTGGCAGCGTCCATCAGCTTGTTGTTCGCGACTTCCACCTCGCGGGTCATCGCCAGCAGCCGCTCCCGATGTGCGGTGGACGACGCGCGATTCATCGCGGCTCGCTGCTTTTCGGCTCCGAGCGCGTGAACGGTCCGGTCGAGTTCCTCGAGCATCAGTCGCCTCGATTCCAACAGGTCCACGAGTGACTCCCCTTCTCCTGCGGCGACCAGCGCGTGCGCCGCCACGGTCTGCTCGGCAAGGGCAGCCAGCAACTGTCCCGCCGCAGCATCCGGCGACTGACCAGCGGCGATGGCCACAGCGGACGTCATGCAGCGCTCGCTGACGCGGTGACGCTGATCTGCGCGAATGCGTCGCGGAGTTCCGTCACCTGACCCGTGATGCGACCGAGCAATTGGCGGTCCTTCGTCTGTCCCACCTCGATGAGGCTCCGGATGAAGAACGCGTACAGGCCACTCAACTGCTTGCCGATCTCACCGCCGCGCTCCAGATCCAGATCGCCCATCAACTCGGCGAGCGCAGCCTGGGCCTTTCCGAGGGACTCGCTGCGCAGTTCCACGTTGTTCATGTCGATCGCGATGGCCGTCCGCCGGAGATGAACGAGCAGGAAGTCGTACACAATCACGACCAACCGTCCCGGTGGTGCGGACAGGACTTCCATGTCGCGGTAGGCAGCGGAGGCAGAACCGTAGCTCATGGGTAAACCGAGTGAAAGGGAGTGTCGCTCTCCCTCTCATCATCGGCGCGTTACTTGTTAGTCTGAAGTGCCGTCAGCGCGTTGAGAGAGCTCGCGATGCTGCTCCCCATGGCCTGGATCCTCTGAATCGCTGACTCCATGGCGTTGAACTGAGCGAGTAGTGCCGCCTTTCGCAGTGCGAGCCGATTCGACACGTCCGCACTTCGGGTCGTGTCGGTCGCGATGGCGAGATCGAGCGTCGAGATGCTTAGCGCCACGCTGCCGCTACCGGGCGCCGAGATGGAGCTGGCCATCCGCCCGAACTGCTCGCCGAGCCCCGCGGTAACCGTGGACGCGCCGATCGCGCCAGTGGCGGTGCCTGTGTACAGCAGGGCAAGTCCGGCCCACGGGTTGCCCGTGGTACCGCTGAGACTCTGGCCAAGGCCAGTGGCGGCCACGCCATTGATCGTTCCCGCCACGTTGAGTCCCGTATAGGTCCCGGCGGCCAACCCGAGCTGTGACGCCGAGGTCACGTCGCCGACGTCGTACGCCAGCGCGAAGGACCCCGCCGTACCGTAGTTACTACTGGTGATCGACAGCTGACCGCTGATGACGGACGCGCTGAGCAGCATTCTGCGCGTACTGAACATCGTGTTGAGCTTCACCGCCACGGCGCTGGCGGTATCCCCATTGGCGAGCACGATGCTGTCCGTCGTACTCGTGGCTCGATCCGTGACCGACAGGTGTGTGGGCGAGCCGCCGGCGACATACGGAAACGTGGCGGCACTTCCCGTGATTGAGCCCTGAGTGGCCGCTTGCGTGATGGCGACAGTGTAGGTGCCCGGCTGCGTCTGATCGCTCGCGGCAAGGAACTGCAGGCCCGTTCCGCTAGTGGCGCCACTGAGCGCGAACAGCGACTTCACGCCGGCTGGATTGTTCGTGAGCGCCGTGGTGAGGGCAGTTTGATCTACCTGGAGCACGCCCGCCTTGTCCAGCGAGACGCCGATCAGGGCGCCTTGCGTGACGCTTGCACCGGTCACGTCCGTGAGCAACGCGTTCGTAAACGCGCGCGCGGACGCCTTGATCGTGGAGTCGTTGGCGAGATCCGCGCCGGCGGCCGTGTTGACCTTCACGAACGCGATGAGCGAGTTATACGCGCTCGCGAAGCCATTGATGGCCGTGACGGCACTACTCACGTTGCGGGAGACGTTGACGCCAACCGTCGTCCCGACCTCCGCTTGCTGCAGCGACAGGGTCACGCCGGCGATCGCGTCGCTGACCGTGTTGGATGATCGGGTAAGGAGGACGCCGTCCACTCGTAGCTGCGCATCGCTTCCGGCCGTGACCTCGCGCTGCCGCCCAGTTACTTCGATACCGAACGCGCCGAGGCTCGTCGTGCCTCCGCCGTTCGCGCCGCTCTTGGTGACGCCTAGATTCAGCGTGAGCTGGGAGTCGCCGGCCACCGAGTCCGTAAGATGCAGCTTGCCGTCCGTGCCAACGGAGGCCGTGGCGCCTCGCGCCCCGCCGCCGAACGCACTATTGGAGTTGAGCTGCGTGACCAGGTCGTTCATGGTCGTGCCCCCAGCCACGGCGAAGGAGAACGACACGACCGTGCCGTCACCGCGCCTTCCGCTCAAGGTCACGGTGTCGCCGGCCTGAATGTTCGCGCTGGCGCCGTTGGCCTTCACCGCCGACAACAGTGTGGCGCCCGTGACCGGCACATTACCGGCATCGGTCAGCGCCGTGCTGCCCACCGTTTGCGCGACGGAACTGCGTCCGCCCTGAAGGACGCCCAGCATCTGCAGTACGCGCTGACTGTTGACGTCGGGATTGGCGGGGGTGATGGCGTCCGGTGTCGCGGACATCGCGGCGCCAACCTGGAGTCTCGATCGCGTTACGCCGGCGGAGTCGGTGGTCGATACAGTCGTCGCGCTGACTCCTGCCGCGGTGATCTTGGCGGCGAGCGAGTCGAGCGTGTCCACGGATAGATCCACTGCAACGCTGACGTTGCCAACCCTGATGGTGGTCGCCGCGGGCGGCGTCAATCCAAGCAGTTGGCCGATCGACACGCTGGTGGACGTGAACGCGCCGCTCGTTGCCGTCCCGTCGGGGTTCGATCCGCCGGCGTAGGTGCCGTCCACCAGACCGAGCTGCTGCAGGACCCCTCCGGTGGTGGCGCTGTCCACCAACTCGATGCCGTGGGCGCCGGAGGCGTCGCTCGAGAGCACGAGTCGGTTGGAGCCGTTTGCGGTGCTGAGTACCGTGGCCGTCACACCGGATGGATTCGTACCGACGTTGAGCGCGTTGATCTTGTCGCGAATGCTGCTCAGGGTGTCGCTGGCGGTCAGGCTCACCATCATCCCGTCGATCGCGAAATTACCCGGAGTGAGGCCGAGTGCCGTCGTCGCAGACCCGAACGCACCGCCGCTCAGCTTCTCAGCCTTTGCCACACCGAGCACTTCCGCCTGATACGTGCCTGGCACGGCCCCGGCGGATGCCGTGGCCGATAGCAGCGCACGCCCGGTGGTGGCGCTGGATGGGACGGAGACCTGAAAGGAATCGATCGCGGTGCCATCGCGGAGTCCGGCCATGGCAGTGGTTACGGACTGCGCTATGGTCGCGTACGCGTTCCACGCGGTTTCCTTGTTCTGGTTTGCCGTAATCCGCGCCGTGATCGGATCCAGCTGACGAACCTTGTCGATGGCGGCCGTCTGATCCACGAGGTCTTGCCACTGAATGCCGCTGGCGAGACCCTGGACACTGCCAATTGGGCCACTCGAGCTCGTACTGGCGTTCGTGCCGGTAATCGAAGGCATATGCGCGTCCGCTGAATTGGGAGCTAGCTAGACCCGTTCTGCGGCGAAGCCTCCGAGCCGGACCTTGCGGCCGACTCGGAGGATTGCCGTGAGAACTCTGGTTGCTTACTGCAGGAGCTTGAGGATGCTCTGACCTGACTGGTTCGCCTGCGCCAGCATCGCCGTGCCGGCCTGTGCCAGGATGTTGTTCTTCGAAAACTTGACCATTTCCGCGGCCATGTCGACGTCGCGGATGACCGACTCGGCGGCCGTGTAGTTCGTGATGGCCGTCTTGGCGTTGTCCAAGCCGTACGTGACGCGGTTTTGCGCCGCACCGATGGAGCCGAGGGCGGTGTTGACCTTGCCGAGCGCCGTGTCGATGACCGACAGCGCCGTACGGGCCGTGGAGCTCGACGTGTTCAGATCGACGAGGTCCGTCGTGCCGCCACCGCTTGTCAGGCCAAGCGTATCGGTCGTCAAATCGGTGTTGCCGATCGTGATGTTGTCGCCCAAGCCGCCGGCCGTGGTGTAGTTGCCGCTCGAACCGACGAGGAACGTTCCGCCGCTACCAGCGTTGACCGTGATGGCGTCGTTCGTACCGGTGACGTTCGCGCTACCGGCTGCGTAGCTGCCGTTCAGGTGGACCGTGATGCCGAACTTGTCGAAGTTCAGGTCCTGTGCACCGTATGCGCCCACGGTGATCTGCTGGGTGACGGAGCCCGCGGCGTTCGTCAGTGAGAACACCTTGCTCGCCGCAACGCTGGTGAGCTTGTAGCCGCCCGACGCGACGCCGGAGATGTCGATGCCGTTGATGAACGCGCTGCCCGTCAGCGCGTTGGAACCGGCCGCCACGGAGTTTGAGAACGTGCCGTCAATCAGCTTGACGCCGTTGAACTGCGTGGTGCCCGTGGTGCGGCGGATTTCGTCGCGGAGCTGCGCGTACTCGGAGCTGATCTTTGCGCGACCTGACGCGTCCACGGTATCGGAACCGGCTTGCGTAGCGAGTTCCTTCATACGCTCGAGAATCGACTGGATCGTGTTCGCCGATCCTTCCGCCACGCCCAGCAGCGCGTTCGTCTGCTCGGCGTTGCGCGACGCCTGCACAAGCGAACGAGTGTCGGCGCGGAGCTTGTTCGCGATGCCCAAGCCGGCCGCGTCGTCCGCCGCCTTGTTGATGCGGAAGCCCGAGGAGAGCTTCGCCGCCGAATCGTTGACGGCCATCTGCGTCATGCTCAGGTTGCCCGCGGCCACCAGGGCGCCAACGTTGGTGTTGATACGCATTGCTGTATTCCTCCATGGAATGTCTTGGAGCATCCGTGCTCCTCGGCGAGCCGCAGTCGCAGTCGCCGCTGGTACTCAATATCGACGCCACCCGTCAGGACTTTAGCGCGAACGTGCGAACGGGCGTCGCACACTCGCGACGCCCGTCACACACCCCTTCCATTGCATTAGCGCGCGGCAAGCGATTCTCGCGGGATGGGGACGCGCGTTCCGTATTCGCTGTCCTGAATCACCGCCTGAAACCCGTGACGCGCCGCCACGTTGAACACCAGGGGGCCCTGGAGATTGGCCGTTGCCTCCCCGGCGGCACTCGGCAGCGTGACGATCGTATAGACGTTCACCTGCGTCGGCTCCGATGTGTCAAGACGCTGCAACACGGGTGCCGTCAGATCCACCGTGTAGCCCCCGAAGTACAGAAACGGGTCGACGATCAGGAATGCGACCCCCGGCTGCTCAGCGGACTGCAACCAGAAGAACCCCTCGCGGCCGGCGGGGAGCAGCGCGAAACGGGTACACGTGGGAAAGCCGAAGAGACCGTCAGGCATGGAGATCAGCTGGGACTCGTCGATCTCGAGCGCACCGAAGAGTTGCGAGGTGATCATCACGGACGCGGGATGGTTGGCATGCTGGGGGAGGGCCGACATCATTTGAGGTAGTCCGCGAGAGACATGCCGAGAATCTTGGATGTCGACATCATGGCCGCCTGGTAGGCGGTCTGTTTCGTGACCAGGGCGGTCACGGCGGCTTCGATATCCACGTCCTGCGCATTCGAACGGAACGCGGTGAGGTTGGTCTTGAGGGCCGTCAGGTTTTGCGCGGCGATGTCGAGCGTGTTCGTACGCGCGCCGGTTTCCCCAAGGAGCTCCTGCACCTTTTGAAAGGCGCCGTCGAGCGTGTTCAGGGAGGCTGTGCCCGCGACGGTGTCATTCGTGGCGAGCGCCCTCGATGCGTCCCGCAGCGAGGTCAGCACGTTGGTGTCGAGAAAGATCTGCTTTCCGTCGTGCGTCGGAATGACCGTCTGGCCCGCGGCTACGCTGATGGCGTGTGCTCCGGTGGGATTGGACGTCGTGAAGTCGAGCGTGGCGCCCGTGCCGGTGGAGATGAACGGCGTCGTGGAAGCCGCGTCGCCTCCAAAGACGTACGAGCCGGAAAGCTGCGTGTTCCCGACCGCGACCGCTTGATTGAAGAGTTGCTCCATTTCCTTCGACGCCACTTGGCGCGAGGCCGCCGTGGCTGTGCTGGTGGACTGCCCCACCATGATCTCCTTAGCGCGCGCAAGCAGATCGGTCACCTGCGACAACGAAGAGTCCTCCATGGAATTCCGCGACTTCGCCGCATCGATGTTCCGCTTGTACTGGTCGATGGCCGCAAGGCCGCTCGACGAGCCCATAACCTGGTCCGCGGCCGTGGGATCATCGGAAGCAGACTGAAACTTGAGCCCGGAGGACACCTCCTGCTGGAGCTTCAGCACCGCGTCCCGATTGGCCGCGAGTCCGGTCGTCACGTTGCGCAGGACGATATTGTTCGTGATTCGCATGACGCCTATCCTTTGTCGAGCCTGAGGATACGTGGCCAGCGCCGGCCTCGGGCCGGGCTTTCCAGATAGTTCGATTATCGTCCGACCGTTCGCGAAGCTTTAATCCACCCCGTATTGGGGCCACATGGCGACAATTCTCTTCGTCGACGACGAGCCTTCGGTCGGGTTGATACTCGAGTACGCGCTCGAGAAGGCTGGTCACACCCCGATCGGCGCCACGAGCGTACCCCAGGCGCTGCAGGCGCTGCAGCGGGGCGGAGTGGACCTCATCATCTCCGACTACCGGATGCCGGGACTCACTGGCCTCGAGTTCCTGCAGCTGCTGCAACAGGAGGGCTACGACGTCCCGCTCATCATGCTCACGGGGTATGCGACGATCGAACACGCCGTGGCGTCCATCAAGGCCGGCGCCATCGACTACATCACCAAGCCGGTGCTGGCGGAAAAGCTCGAACTGGCAGTGAGCCAGGCGCTGGAGTTCGTTCGCCTGCGTCGCGAGAACGACTCGCTCCGCCGGGAAGTGATGGAATTCCGGAACGAACGCCAGATCGTGGGCGAGAGCGCCGTGATTCGTCGCTTGATGCAGACGGTGAATACAGCCGCCCCCACCCGGGCCACGGTGCTGCTGCAAGGAGAGTCCGGCACCGGGAAGGAGTTGTTCGCGCGCGCGATCCATGATGCAAGCGACCGCCGCGACAAACCTTTCATCAAGCTGAACTGCGCCGCGCTGCCCGAAGGACTGATCGAAAGCGCACTGTTCGGCCACGAAAAAGGTGCGTTTACCGGCGCGATCAAGCGCGTGGAAGGCGCCTTCGAACGCGCCCACCGTGGGACCCTCTTGCTGGACGAAGTCAGCGAGATGCGACTCGACCTGCAGGCCAAGCTCCTGCGCGTACTCCAGGAGCAGGAGTTCGAGCGCGTCGGCGGCACCTCTTCTATTAAGGTGGATGTCCGAATCATCGCGACCACCAATCGCGATCTGGCCGAGTTTGCTTCGGAGGGCCGGTTCCGTCAGGATCTGTATTTCCGGCTCAGCGTGATCCCGGTATCGATCCCGCCCCTGCGCGACCGCCCGGGGGACATCCCCTTGCTCGCAGCGCGGTTCGCCAAGCGCATCGCCGCGGATATCGGCAAGGAAGTGAAGGGCATTGACCAGGACGCCATCGCGATGTTGCAGGCCTATTCGTGGCCCGGCAACGTGCGCGAGCTCCAGCACGCGATTGAGCGCGCGGTCATCCTGTCCCCGGACCAGGTCCTCACGCCGGACGCCTTTGACGGACAGCGGTTCGGCCTCACGCACAAATGGAGCGGCCCGACGCCAGTCCGAACGCTCCCGTCCGTCAGCACCTTGATTGAAGGGGCAGCCCAGCGGCCGTTCGTGCCGGAGGGCGCGGTGGTCCTGACGTCACTGGACGTCGGGGCGGCTGAAATGAAGTTGATTGCACGCGCCCTCGAAGTCAGCGGTGGAAACCGGACCAGAGCCGCCGAAATGCTGGGCATGAGCGTCCGAACCCTGCGGAATAAGCTGAGTATGCCAGACGCCTGAACCTCAGAACCCGGCAAGAACTTCCACTCTGACACTTTCTTCCGCTAGGCGAAATCCGCCCGCGAACACAAAACGTGCGGCGCTCCACAGAAATCCACAAAGATCGTTAATACCTAAGCAGTAGAGACTTAGCCAGTCCAGAACGAGCTCATTCCAACCCGGAATGGAGCTCGTTTTCCGCTTCGGCCGCCGTGGTCCACGCCCTGCCTTCCTATGGTCCGCCAGACGGACGCACTCGGCATGTCACGCCTCCCTCCCCTCCCCTCCCCTCCGCCGCTCACATGCTTCCAGGAATTCTCGACCGGGCGATGCAGGTCCGCCCGCTCAAGCATATGCTCGACGTCAGTGCCGACCGCACCAAGGCCATCGCTGGCCGAGTCGCACAGGCGACGCTATCGGCGGGCGGCGGGTTTGTGCTCCCCGATGGGTCGAATGCGGGCGGCGCTTCCGTTCCGGGGGAACCGATCAACCTCGAAACCGAGATGGTGTCGCTGGCGGACGAACAACTGCACTACGAGTCCGCCGCCAAGCTCCTCGAGAAGGCGTATGCGCAGTTGAAGCTCGCGATCACGGACAAGTGACCGCCATGCTCACGATTGGCTCGGGCAGCAACCAGATCCCCACACCGATTCTGCCCGCCGACAATGCTCCTCGCCCGCTCTTCCGCGTCCTGGCGATCGCGGCTGGCGGATTGAGCGCGCAGCGCGCCCGCATGGAAGTCGCCGCACAGAACATCGCGAACGCCGAGACCACGCGTACCGCTGAGGGCGGCCCCTACCGCCGCAAGACGGTCCAACTCGAGGCGATCGCCGACGGCACCACACTGCACGCCGCCGATCTCTCCTCGCTCGTCAACTCCGCCGTCGGTGGTTCCGCCTTCGGCATGCCCGTGGGCACGCCCGTCACGGATATCCTCTCCGGCGACCCGGCGGACGCCGGGGGAGTGCGCGTGGCCGGTATCGGCGAAGACAAGAGCGAAGGGAATCTGGTCTATGACCCCGGTCATCCCGATGCGAACGCCAACGGCTACGTCCGGATGCCGAACGTCCGCATCACCGACGAAATGATGGACATGATGGATGCGCGCCGCGTGTACGACGCGAACGCGACGGTATTCCAGGCGGCGAAAGCAATGCTTCGCCGCGCGCTCGACCTCTGAACCTGACTCCGATGAGCATCAACGGAATATCCAACGGCTATACGCAACGCCCTCTCCCCTCGGCTAGCACGTCGGGAACGGTGCGCGACCAGAACATCCGGCAGCAGGCCACGCGCGTGGCGCCACAGTCGCCGGCGCTGACATCGCTGCGTACCACTGCCGCAGCTCCCGGTGCCGCCGCGACGCTGCCCGCGGACGCACCCGCGGGAACTGACCCGAAGCTCTGGAGCATCCTGACGTCCGAAGAGCGCGGCTTTTTTGCCAAATCGCAGGCGATGGGTC
Organism: Gemmatimonadaceae bacterium; assembly: GCA_025362035.1. Lineage (GTDB taxonomy): Bacteria > Gemmatimonadota > Gemmatimonadetes > Gemmatimonadales > Gemmatimonadaceae > AG11. The sequence goes on from JANYIN010000026.1 coordinate 39,877, forward strand.
CGCTCACCTACGGCCGCGTCATGGCCGCACGCCCGCAGCCGGACATGCCGGCGGTTCGCGGCGGACGCCTGGACATCCGCGGCTGACCATGTCGATGCCAATCGGCGGCCCAGGCGCTAAAGGCAGTATCGGCCTGAACATCGCCGGTGAGCTGACCAGGATCCGGCCCATTGGACCCGAGGCACAGGGCGGACCGTCATTCGCGGACACGCTCAAGCACGCCATCGGCGGCGTGCAGGAATCTCAGGACACGGCCGCGGACTACGTCGGAAAGTTCATGCGCGGTGAAAACGTCGAGCTGCATCAGGTCATGGCAGCCACCGAAGAAGCGCAGCTCTCCCTGCAGATGCTGATCGAACTGCGCAACAAGTTCGCGGATGCCTATCGCACCGTGATCAACAT
>JANYIN010000043.1 GCA_025362035.1 Gemmatimonadaceae bacterium
GTGCACTGCAACTCAAGCAGTGGATACGAGGCGTGACCATCTTCCGAGAACTGCGAGCACGTGGCCTCTCGCCTCGTGACGCACGCCGCGTAGCGGGGAATGCTTCCCGCTGGTGGCACAACTCGGGGATGCGCCTCATCAGCATCGCGCTGCCAATCGCGCTCTTCGACAGGCTGGGGCTTCCCCGGCTTGCCGTGTGACCTCAACTCTCCGAACCGCCGGATGCGGACCCGCCTGTCCGGTGGTGTGGCAGGGGTCGCCGGGGAAACCCGGCGCCCCTATGCCGATATCCCTTGTTCTGTCAACTCGCGGCCGGTCTTCGCCGCGCTTTCCCCTTTGCGCTGCCTTCTCGCCTTCGGCCTGCTGAGCGCAAGCTCAGCGTCGCCGATGAGCATGAAGAGGCCGCAGAGCGCGGCCTCGTGCCGCCGTGTGTCGACGTAGACGAGCGGGCGGGTCGGGTGGGCGGGGCAGGCCAGGTGCGAGGGCGCGCACCCGATCGCATCGAGGGCCGCAACGGCGAAAGGGGCGACACACATCCACGCGGGCACGGAGCGACGAGCAGCCACGCCCTTACAACTTGGACGGAGGAACCAATCCGTCACACGGCCTAGTTGCGCGACTTGTTCCGAGTCCTCTGAAAGCACGTGGGGCACGCCCGTGTTCGATACAATCACCAACGCACGAACAAGCCGAGCGCGGCAGTAGCGACGGCTGCCACCGCGGTGGTCACGACGAGAGCGTTCGTGCGCGCCTCTCCTGCGTGACCGCGCGTTTCCAAGCTGCCGGACGGTGACGAAAGGAACGCGTCGTGCGTCGCGCGCGTATCGAGCGCCGATCCCACCGTCGCGGCGCCGAGTGCCGCCGTTACTCCGACCGCCGACCAAAAGACGACGGGTGTAACGCCGCGAGCGGGCACCTGACTTGGCTTCTCGAAGAGCGTCGCGGCCAGCCGGGGGCGGGGAGAGCCGCTGACGGCGCGGTCGGTAGGCCGCGCGTCCCGGATTTCTCCTCCGCCGACGTGAATGTCGAGAGGTTCGGTGGACCCACTCATCGCGATCTCAACACGGTGGTCGCCGGCGGTGACCCAGCGGGCGTGGCCGATATCGACGTCGACGCCGTCGACGCGTGCCGTGCAGGCGCTCGGGCAGAGCACGCGGAGCTGACCGATGCGCATCGCAAACTTGGCGCGAGCGGCGGCAGCCGCTTCCCCCACGGACCGACTTTCCTTGCGTGCGTCTGCGCGCTGCGCGAGCGTCATCGCGAGCAGCGCGTCGTCGCTCAGAACGACGGCTTTCAGGGCGAGCTCGAGCGCCGTGTTGTTGGGAACGAGGGAATCCGCGCGGGCGAACTCCGCTGCCGCTGCAGCGTATTCACCCGCGTCGGACGCCGCCGCACCGCGTGCGTACGCGCCGTGCGCGTCCGCCGTGCGGTCGGGCGTAGGGGCCGCTCGGGACGTCACCGGAAGGATCCACGCGGCGATGACCACGACGGTGGCGCGAGTACGTGTCATCTTGCGTCCCCATCCTCGTCTCGAGGGTATCGCGTGGGCTCAAGTTTCTCAAGCCGTTCCGCGAAGCCGGTCGCGGTGCACCGCATGGGCTCGGTGGCCGATGACGAACGGCTGCGGTACGATTGAACCCCCACGGATGTCCGAATCGGACCCCAAAGTCGGCGCGCCGCCTGCGCGCGCTCTGCCGAAGACGTCCCGATACGAGGCGATCTTACGGATTGCGTCGGGCGGCATGGCCACCGTGTACCTCGGCCGGCTCCTCGGCGCGGCGGGGTTCCAGCGCGTCGTGGCGATCAAGCGCACACACCCACACCTCGTCGAGAGGCCGGGGTTTCGAGCTGCGATCCTGAAAGAAGCCGAGCTCGCATCACGACTGCGCCACCCGAACGTTGCGTCGGTGCTCGACGTGGAGGAGGCGGAGGGGGAGCTCCTCCTCATCATGGAATACGTCGAGGGCGCGTCGCTGTCACAAGTCTTAGAACTTGCAGTTGCGCCACCCGCGCCGAAGCTGATCGTTCGGATCCTCCTCGATCTGTGCGCGGGTCTCCAGGCGGCGCACGAACTGGTCGACGAGGGCGGACGACCACTTCTCCTCGTCCACCGAGACGTGTCGCCGCAGAACGCGCTGCTCGGCGTCGACGGTCTTGCTCGCTTGTCCGATTTCGGCACGGCGAGGGTCGCCGCTGCTTCGGATCGGGAAACAACCGCGGGCATGATCAAAGGAAAACTCGGGTACATGGCGCCGGAGTACGTGGAGACCGGCCAGCTCGACGCGCGCTCCGACGTTTTCTCCCTCGGAGTGCTCGCCTGGGAAGCCCTCACGAGCGTTCGACTCTTCGAAGGCACCACGCCGCTCGCCGCGGTCGCCGAGGTACTGACCGCGACGGTCGCCCCGCCATCGTCAGTGGCAGGGGCCGCGGCACGACCCCTGGATGGCGTCGTCTTGAAGGCCTTGGCACGCGAACCTTCGGCGCGTTACGCCTCGGCGCGGGGGCTCGCGGCTGCGCTCGAAGCGGCAGCGCGCCCCCACGGGCTCGTTGGCACAACGGAGGAGGTCGCGACGTTCGTGCGCGACGCGACGCGCGCATTGCTGGAAGGGCGGCGCGCTCTCATGGAGGGCAGGTCAGTGCGCGCCGAGGCGATTGCGACTCCGTCCGTGCCACGCGAGGCGCCGACGACCGTGATCCAGACGCGCGGGTCTCCGGACGGTCCGGCCACGATTCGGCAGGAACCGATCGGTCTCGAGGAGCGCACGGGGCTCGCGGTACGGCCGAGTCACGTCGGCACTGGCGTCGTCGCCGCCGTCGTCGTCGCCGCGATCCTCGTCGCGATGAACGTTGTTGGTCCGCGGCGCTCGGAGGACGCCCGCCGCGCGACGGCGTTCCCTACTCGAACGGCAGGGCTTCCGTCGTCCCCGGCCGTGATTCCATCCGTTCCGTTGCCGTTGGAGGGCGGCGCCGCCGCTTCGGCCGCGACGGCTGACACTTCCACCGACACGCCACGCCGCCCATCCCCCTCATCCGTCCAAAGGGCTGCTGGGTCGCACCCTCGCCGCGATGCAGCAGCGGCGTCCCCGGGCAGTGCGACAGCCGTGGCTTCTGTCCCGCTGCTCGGGCTTCGGGTGCCGCCAAACCCCTACGACGCCGCTCCGTCCGTCGAGCCGTAGCCGGAGTAGAGCTCGCGCCTGCTCGTTTAGCCGCGTCGGATCGGTTACGCTGCTGAGCATGCCGCCGCGCCCGCCCGATTCCGCGCCGGCGATCGAGACGGCGACCGAGAGCGTTCGGCGCGCCCCGGACTCGCCTCGCCCGATTGGCGCGATCCTCCGATGCAAAGGCGTTACTCCGTTTCGATTCGAAGCAGGCAGGCGTGCTATCGGCTCGGGGCACGGCTGCGACTGGCTGATCGCGGCGAAAGGTATTTCACGACGCCATGTGGAGCTCGAGCTCGTGCCCGAAGGGGTCCGGGTTCAAGACCTCGGAAGTCGCAACGGCACGTTCTACCTCGGCCAGCGGATCGAGAGCGCGACGCTGACGCTCGGCGCCACACTCGTCCTCGGCACGACAGAAATCTTCGTCGACGCCGACACGGAGTCACTCGACGTCGGCGCGTTCGCAGGCAGCGAATTCCGGGGCATGGTCGGAGTGAGCGCTGCGATGCGGAAGGTGTTTGCTCTCCTTTTCCGCCTAGAAGGTTCCCTTGCCCCCGTGCTGATCGGAGGGGAGTCCGGCGTAGGCAAGGAGCTCATCGCACACGCGATCCATGCCGGTTCGCCCGTCGCGGACGGGCCTCTCGTCGTGGTGAACTGCGGAGCCATTGCGCGAGATCTTGTCGCCAGCGAGCTATTCGGGCACAAGAAAGGCGCTTTCACGGGCGCCGCCGATGCCCGGCGCGGCGCGTTCGAGTGTGCAGACGGAGGAACGTTGTTCCTCGACGAGATCGGCGAGCTACCCGTCGACATCCAACCAATGCTCTTGCGCGTCTTGGAGTCCGGCGATGTGAGACCTGTCGGGGGCGACGCCGGTCGCAAGGTGAAGGTGCGCACGCTCTCGGCGACCAATAGGCGCCTCTACGAAGAGGTCGGGGCGGGGCGATTTCGAGAGGACCTCTACTACCGCCTCGCCGTCGTGAAGATCGAGGTTCCGCCGCTTCGCGATCGCGTCGAGGACATCCTGCCGCTGGCGATGCGCTTCGCCGAGCAGCACGCCGTGCGTCTTCCCGCACCCGCCATCGAGAAACTGAAAGCCCATCGCTGGCCAGGCAACGTCCGCGAGCTACGCAACGCGGTGCAGGCGTTCGCCGCGCTGGGGACGCTGCCCGAGCCGTCCGCGCCCAACGCCGCCGCGCTCCACGCATTCTTGGCGGACCTCGTCGATTTTGGCAAGCCGTATCAGGATCAGAAAGAGGCGCTCGGCGACGTCTTCGCCCGGGCCTACATGCAGAAGCTCCTCGCCAAAACAGGCGGCAACCAGACGGTCGCTGCCAAGCTTGCCGGGATGGATCGAACCTATCTTGGTCGCCTGCTGGCGCGGCTTGGGCTCACCCGCGGCTGAGCCAGGTAAGCAAGTACTCCCGTCATTCCCCCAACGCTTCGGCTATTCCGAAGGAGACGACGAAGAAAGCGGATCGGAGTCGGCGTCACGAATCATGTCGAACGTTTGATTCCCACGAAAATACCAGACCTCGCCCGACCGCCCGAGGCGAATCAACACGCCACCACGCACGGTGACGAGGTCGGTCTGACCGAACGGGACCCCTCGTGGCTCCAGCTCGATGATGAAAGCGGTGCCATCCATTCGAAGTTTCGGGCGCGAACCAAGGCGGTCGAACACGAAGCCCACCCTACCGTCGCTGCTGGAGTAGTGCCCCAGCCGTAGCTTCGGTTGGCGGAGGTGCGTGGCGATCGCGTCGGCCGTCGTCGTGCCGCGGCTCGGTGGGTTCGCGGAAGGACGCGTGCCCTGCTCGGCGTACCCTGCGGCGCTCCCTGGCACCTGCGTGCGCGCCGGCATCTCCGGCGCAGCCGCAGTTGGACAGGCGCAACCGCACGCCCACGACGCGACCGCGGCGAGAATCGAAAACCGGATGGAACACATCGTGCTGCTCCGAAGGAAAAATGAACTGTGGAATGAAAAAGCACGCTTCCGTGGCCGTTGCAGCCTTTGCCGCGTTGGCTTGCGGTGGACATGAAGCGAACGGCGGAGGCACGATCACGGAGCCCTTGCCCGTCAATCGGTCGACCGGCGATTTTGCTCCGGCCGCCAATGCGCCTCGTGCGTCCGGAGCGAGCACCCCTCGCGACGTCCACGATGCGTACACCCTCTCCGATCTGCGGGCGCTCGAGTCGACAAAGGCGTGGAGGGAGCTCGTCGAGCACCTCGGCGACATCGCTCCGGCGGCGCGGGACGCCAATTGGCAGGCGCTCGCGGAGCATGGGTCCACCGAGCTACTGGAGACGCTGGCGATCGATCAGGAGCCGCTTCACGCCGCCGCAGTGGCGGACGAGCTGACCAAGCGATTCCCGACGCTGACGACGTCCAGGAGCTTCATGCGCAAGCGTGCCGAGCTCGGGCTCCGAGGCTTTACCGCCTGCTTTCAGCAAAGCAGGAGTGGCGTTGCCTGCACGGAACGCCTTCTCGGGTTCGTGCGGTCGGATCCGGAGAATCATGAATTGGCGATGGACGCGGGGCGCCTCGTGAGCCAGAGGCAATTTGCCTATGCCGCGGTTCCCTTCTTCCGCGTGGCGGTCGTCGGGAACGCGGACAACGGGGCGATGTGCGACGACGAGGCGCTGAAGAGCGCGACGGCCGCTGCGCTCACCAACTTGCCCGGAGCTCATCCGCTCTGCGCCGACGCGCGGAAAGTGCTGTTTGCGTGCCGAAAAGGCCGCTAGAGCGTCAAGCCCTCAGGTTCCGCCGCGAATAAGCCCCTTCGAGATCTTGCTGTCCCATTCGCTGGGCTCGTCGTTCGCGGGCGCCGTGACCGTGAACGTCTTGTTGTCCGGCGAGATGCTGACCGAGGCATCTTTCGCCGTCGGACTGAAGACGAAGGTGACCGCTGCCGAGCCCCCCTTCGGCGTCCAGTGTCTGCTGCCCAAGAACTCCCCCATGAAGCCGAGGTAGCGGAAGAAGAGAGCCGTCGTCGCGGAGTCGTATTTGACCCCTTGGCCACGAACGCTGAACGAGAACTTCCCCTTCATGCCATCGACGGCGGCCTTTACGCGTGGCCGATTCGCCTTGCGGTCGTTGTTGTTGGCGGACTCGATCTTCTCCAGATCGCCGAGACCCTGCTCCTTCGCGTAGTAGCCCAAAGAGAGAGCCAACCCCGACGCCACCGTGATCCCACTGGGGGTCTGGAGCGCGGTCCAGCCATCGGCGGGGATGTCGAACGAGATGGCGCTGTCGAAGAGGTACGACTGCCAATAGTTGTTTCCACTACCGTCTTCCAGGATGCGCGCGACGACCTCTTGCTTCTGCGCCGCCGGCGACACATTGGCCGCGGGGACGGCAGCGAAAGAGTCGTGGGACACCGTGATGCAGGTCGCCGCGATCCCGAGCAGGAGCCCCATCGTCGCCGTACGCGTCGTCATCGTCGTCATCGTCGTCATCATCTGTGCTTCTCCAATAGGGTGATCGCCGAGGCGCCGAACGCTCCTCGGGGTGAGTGCATCTCATCGGGTTGCAGGTTGTGCGCCGGGCGGGTGGAAGCGAGTCGGCGGCGGGGGTTTCGCCGAACCTGCCAGCGCGGTAGCGGCTTCGAGGCCGCAGACTGTGACGTGAACCTCACGATGACGTTGGAGCCCGTCGCGCGGCGCGTCGTTGCGTCTGGTCCGGCGAGGCGCGATCCTGCGCGTGCTCGCAGACGGCACGGGCGATGCTTCGGGACCGTCCGAGAGGCGCGGGTGTCTGCGTCGCATTGGAGGTTTCATCATGGAAGAGCGGCTCATTTCCGGGGGCGTGTCCTTGGCAGCGCCGGCGCACTGGGAGCGGCGGTGCCTCCTCGCGCTCGTCGCGCCGGCGAGCGCCGGGGGATCGACGGCGACCGCGCCCAGCATCGTCATCGCGACCGAGCCGCGCCGCCCAGGGGAGGACGTCGAGGCCCACGCGTGGGCTGCGATGCTCGCAGCGTGCAGGCGGAAGACCAACTTTTCCCTGCGCAGCACGCGCGAGACGCGGGTAGGAGGGAGTCCAGCGTTTCTCGTGGAAGTCACCAGCGCGAGCGACGCCGGGCCGGTCCACCAGCTCTGTGTGTACGCCGACGCCGGCGAGTTCGTGGTCACCGTTACGTGCTCGGCGCTCGAGAGCATCGACGCCGCCCTGCGCGCGGAGTTCGAGCGCGTGCTTGCGAGCGTGCGGTTCGGTGAGGCGCCCGGCGCCGCGCCCTCCCTGCCGCCGTCATCAGCAGCCAGGCCGCGGCCGCAGAATTCGTTCAGCGCGACGACAGAGCCCACCACCTTCACGATGCCGCACATCCCGGTGCCGCGAGAACGGTGGCGCTGACGCTCCGCCTTCCTCGCTTGAGAACTCTACTTTCCCAAGGACCGCGATGGACTACATACCTGGCTCCCCCCTTGATCCGTCCGCTGGTCTCCTCGGCCACAGCAGCCCTTATGGAGACCTTTCGGCTTGGACCCATTTTGGCCACATGTCCGAGGCGGAATACCGCCATCTCAAGAACATGGATAAGCACGAGACGGCGCGAAAGAAGGGAAGTCGCTGCCCGGCGTGCGATGCGGCAGAGGAAAAGAAGCAACGAGCGGAGTATCTAAACGCCGCGGGAGGCTGCGGGCTCGGTGTCGCCGGTGGAACGATTGCGGGCAGTGCAGGACTAAACCCTGCGTCCATGGCGCTTGGCGCTGCAGGCGGGGGCGTTGCGGCGGGCAAGGACTGCTGGACGTTCATTTCTACACCGACCCCTGGCCAAGTTGTCCCCGTATGGTGACATGAGATTGATGCGATCGGGCGGCTTCACAGGTGCACGCCGAGGTTGACGACATGAATTCCCATCCGCTCGCATTTGGTCCGTTCGTCTGCGACGCGCCCTCTCATTGGACCCGGCAGGTTACGCTTACGCTCCGAGAACCCGGGGGCAGGGGGCGGCTGACCGTCGCCCGCGAACAGCGCGCGCCCGGTGAAGCACTCTCTTCGTTCGCTCGGCGTCGACTCTTCGCGATCGCGCAAGAGACCCCGGACGTCGCGGTCGAGAACGCGCAGCCCGCCACCATCGCGGGTCGCGCCGGATTCCGCGCAACCATCCTCTCCGAGGGCGAGGATGGCCCCGTTCGCGAGCACGTCGCGTGGGTCGACGGCGGAGAAGACGCGGCGCTCATCGTCGTCGGCACGACGGGAGATGCCGAGGACGACACGTCGTTCGAGCACTTGCTCGCGACCCTCCACTTCTCCGACGCCACGTCATTGCCGAGAGCGGTCTCGAGCACGCCGCCGCCGCCCGACGTGAGCGCGAGCGGGTACACCGCCGTCCCGATGCCGGGCGCACGATCGCGTTGAGTGAGTGGCCGATTTGGTGCCGGCGTCTTATGGAGTACCAGGTACAACCAACCCACGGCGAGCGCACAGCAACATGAAAGCAGCTGGCCGATCCTGGTCCGCCTCGAGTCGAGCAGAACTTGCTCTCATGCCTGACACCTGCGGCCGGTGACGTGGCCGGGTCGACTTGCCTCGCTCTCTCTGCGCTGGCGACACGCCGCGGGCAAGATGCGGAGCTTCGTCTCATGGGCCGTCGTCTCGCTTGCCGTAGCCGTGGTCGGATCAATGGGCTGCTCGCAGCATCCGGCGGCGCGAACGCGCGCGGCGCAGGTGCTCGACTGTCCAGAGAATACCGTGCGCGTGGAATGTGAGGTGGGCGGGTCTGTGTTTCACATGCGTACTCGCGCCCGATGCCTGGGAACAGGGTGCGGCAAGAGCGTTACTCTTTCGTGCGAGGCGCCAGAGCGGAAGATGGGCCCCTTCCGTTGGAACGGGGACGTGATCTGTCCTTGAAGCCCGTGCTCCGATTGCTCCGCCCGCGGTGTCCAAGTCCCATTATTCGGAGCGTGGCACGCCCGACGAACAGCGCCCCGGATCGTCGAGTTGGCACCGGCCTTCAAGGCAGACGAGCTTCAGCCCGCACGGTGGAAAGCTCGTGCTTGCGCACTCGGCGCCTTCGTCGAGCGGACGAATGCAGCGATCGTCACCCTCTCCAGGGCGATGGCCGCAAAGGAGCCCTGCGCGGCAGGTGACGGCCGGGTCGGAGCATGAGTGGCCCTCACCCACGAACATGGTGAGAACGCATCGATGGCTCGAGAGGTCACACGCAAGCGGCGCGCCGCACCGGGGGCCTGTGCCGTCGGGCAAGCACGCGTCCCCGATCTGGGGAGGATCCGTGCAGACGCCGAAACAGAACAGCCCTTCCGCACACTCGTGTCGGGAACAGGCGTCGCCGCGCCGGGCCGCGCGGACACATCGCGACTCGAGGCAAGTCAGGCCACTTCGGCACGGCACTTCTTCCCCCAAATGCACGGACCCCTCGACCCGCTCCTCCCAGCACGACTCGCCCACGTCGCGCGGGGGGGGATCGGGCAGGCATTGTCGCATGTGACAGCCGGCGCCGGCCTCGCAGGCGGCGCTCGCGACGAATGTGCACGGGCCTCCCGCAGGGGTGCGCGGCGCGCAACGTCCGCAGGCCATCGGCGCGCCGAGGGTGACGGTCGTGAGCGCGCTATCGCAGTACCCCGATGCGCACTGCCTGCCGAGCCCACAGGCGGCGCCCAAGGCTAGGCGCCCTTGCGGCGCCGGGCACTTGCGGGATTCGAACATCCAGAGGCCCCCGCATACCGGCGGGTTCTCCTCCGAAAGCCGCGCGCAGCCCAGGATGGACTCCGGGGTCTCGCCCGACCCTGGAGCATAGGCCCGGAGCACGCAGGCGCGGAGGGCGTGCTCGCGATCGCCCGCTACGCCCGCGTCCTCGTAACCCTGCGCGCGGCGGCAGTTCGCAGCCTGCATCATCTCGCCGTCCACCTCTCTCGCGCACGCCACCGCGACAGCGTCGGTCGAGGCTTCCCGCGCGCGTGGCCGCGTACCACATGCCGCGGCGAGGATCGCGGCGATCGTCGGGAAGCGCTGCCATCGTGTCATGTTCGCCGGCCGGTTGCCTCATCGCATAGTGTGCATCGTGCGTGCCCGCGGAACGTTCCGCGGCGCGGTGCCCTCGGGCGTGATGCAGGTTCCGTCGACGCCGTTCCGCTCACGGTCCATTCTGAAAACAGTAGATAGGTAGCTTGAAATCGCAGTTAGCAGTGGTCGCATTCGTCCAAAACCCCGCGTCCGCGATGCTGCCGACGGTACCTTGGTCGAAGGGTTGGTGGCTCTTCCAATCCATGCACGTGGCAATGCTCACCTGCCCGGTGTCGCGGGTCCCCGTCCAGACAAGCGTAGGGGTGGATGCGCTACCGTCCTCGGTCGAGGTGATGGGCGTTTGGGGGCCCTGCGGGATGGCGGCCTTCGTGGGGAAGGCCATCGCGTCGCGCGTCGGATCGGTGAGGAACCATGGCCCGCCGGCGTCGAGGCGATCGATCGCATTCGACATCGAGTCTGAGATCCACGCGACAAATGAGGCCGAGTAGCCGCTCTTCTCCGCGAGCCTCTGGCAGAGACCGTCGGCGCCAACGGGTCCCCCGACCGTGTCGCCCGCCATCGACGCCGACGAGAGGAACACCACCGCGCGCGCGCCGCGCGGACCTGTCTCTGGCAACGACGCGTCGCCCGCCTCGGTCGCGTCGGGCGGCGCGGCGCCGTCGAGTGCTACCGGGCTGTCGAACGGCACGCCGTTTCCGTCCAAGAGAACGTCGGAGGCGGCATCAGTCCCGCCACCGTCTGGTGACGACGAGTACGGCCATTCATACCCGCACGCGATCAAGCAGATCCCGGCAAGAACGTTCAGAGTCCTCGCGGTCCGCGGGGCACGCCTGCTCACGTCCTCCAGCGTACGTCGGGCGCACCAACCGCGCTACCACATCAGGGGCAGGGCGCATCTGCGGCTTCGTGGCCGCAATCTGTGAGATTCAGTACACAAGAAGCTCGTTCTTCAGTGCGCGCCGCGACGGTCGGCAGTCGTGGCCTCCCCCTTGCGCGTGAAGAAGTGATGCATTTGCCTTTTCTCCAACCCCATTCTCGACCGTGCGCTTCCGCTGGAAGGGTCGTGCTCCTTTTTGCGGGCGCGCTCACGTGCGCCGCGCATGTCTCGGGCTGCGGAAGCGTCGTTCGCGTCGAGGTTACGGGCGTCGACGGCGGCGCGCTCCCCGACGGCGGGGCGCCCGCCGACGGCGGCTCGTCGGCGTCGAGCGCCTTGTTGCATTCTGCAAGCGTCGGCGCGTTCATCGCTTCGTGCCGCAGCGATTTCGCTTTCGGCTGCACCGAGCGCGGGAGGAGGGTAGGAAGCCCAAAGCCGATCCCATGGCGAAGCGGACCCTGGGATCCCCGGCCCAGCGCCTGTCACGAGCCGTTCGGTTCGTGACAACCTGCCGGCCTAATTGAGGACGTTCAGGCCGAAATCGCGGCGATTTCCGCGGCGACGGGCGATCTCGCCGCCTTCGCCGGGCACGTCGACGCCACGCGGATCGGCCTCGTCGGCCACAGCGCGGGCGGCAACGGAGTCGCAACGATGGGCGATCTCGC
>JANYIN010000045.1 GCA_025362035.1 Gemmatimonadaceae bacterium
CTTGAGCCGAGCGAACGTGAACCGGCCGTCGTACGGCGTGATGTTCACTACCGGCTCGGGGGCGGGTTCCCGAGAAAAGCGCTGGGCGCCGCCGGATGCCGCGAGCCCCGCAACCAAAACGAGTGACGCCAGCAGCAGCGAGCCAGACCCGCTCCGCTCAGGCTTCGAGTCCATTGTGTAGCCTCCGCGACATGGAGTAAGGGCGCGGTCGTCGCCCCATGAAGCACTACGGGACCAAGCGAGCCGCCGCTGCATGGACCCTCCCGAAGAAAACCCGATAGCATTAGATTGCGAACATGGCGCGTGCGAACTTCATCCTTCAGGCCCCGTTCGAGCCGGCCGGCGACCAGCCCAAGGCCATCTCGGAGCTCATGGCCGGCCTGGATCGGGATGATCGATTTCAGGCGCTGCTAGGCGTGACGGGATCCGGCAAGACGATGACAATGGCCAACGTCATCGCGCAGTACGGCAAGCCGACGCTGGTGCTGAGCCACAACAAGACGCTGGCGGCACAGCTGTATGGAGAGATCAAGGGCTTCTTCCCGCAGAATGCGGTGGAGTACTTCATCTCCTACTACGACTACTATCAGCCAGAAGCGTACGTTCCCACGACGGACACGTACATCGAGAAGGACGCGTCGATCAACGAGGACATCGACCGGCTCCGTTTGCGCGCCACGTCGTCGCTGATGGAGCGGGACGACGTGATCATCGTCGCCACGGTAAGCGCAATCTACGGCTTGGGTGATCCGGTATCGTATCGCGAGCAGATGGTCACGCTCACCACCGGCCAACGGGTAAACCGCGACGACATCCTCCGCGCACTGGTGAGGATCCAATACAATCGAAACGACGTGGCGTTCGAGCGCGGGACATTCCGCGTGCGCGGCGACACGGTTGAAATCTTCCCAGCGTATGAAGAGCAGGGGGTGCGCGTCGAGCTGTGGGGTGACCAGGTCGAGCGCATCTCCAAGATCAACGTGTTGACGGGCGAGACAATCGCTACCCTGGAGCGGGCGGCGGTCTATCCGGCCAAGCACTTCGTCACCCAGCGGCCGACACTCGAGCGCGCCGTCCGACTCATCCGCGAGGAGTTGAATGAGCGGCTCGCGGAGATGAGGAACAATGGCCGCCTGCTCGAGGCACAGCGCCTCGAGAGCCGCACGAATTTCGACATCGAGATGATGCTCGAGATCGGCACGTGCGCCGGCATCGAGAATTATTCGCGCCATCTCTCGGGCCGAGCCGCCGGCGAGCGCCCGGCCTGCCTGTTCGACTATTTTCCCGAGGACTTCCTGGTCGTCGTGGACGAGTCGCACGTCTCGCTGCCGCAAATCGGCGGCATGTTCAACGGCGACCGCGCCCGCAAGCTCACGCTCGTGGACTATGGCTTCCGTCTACCCAGCGCGCTCGACAACCGGCCGCTGATGTTCGACGAGTTCCTGTCGCTCACGCCACGCGCCGTGTTCGTGTCCGCCACACCGGGCGATCTCGAGCTGCGCCTGTCGGAAGGCGTCGTCGTGGAACAGATCATTCGTCCCACGGGTCTCATCGATCCGGAAATCGAGGTGCGCTCCGTCAGAGGGCAAGTTGACGATCTGCTGAACGAAATCAGGAAGCGCGTCACGGTCGGCGAGCGCGTGCTGGTCACGACGCTCACCAAGCGAATGTCGGAAGATCTCACCGACTACCTGCAGCAGGTGGGCGTGCGCGTGCGCTACATGCATTCGGACATCGACGCGATCGAGCGCATGGAAATCGTGCGCGGTCTTCGACTCGGGGAGTTCGATGTACTGGTGGGGATCAATCTGCTCCGCGAAGGACTCGACATGCCCGAAGTGTCGCTCGTGGCCATCCTGGACGCGGACCAGGAAGGGTTCCTGCGTTCCGATCGCTCCTTGATCCAGACAGTCGGTCGCGCGGCGAGGCATCTGAACGGCAAAGCCATCTTCTATGCCGACCGGATCACCGGATCGATGCAGCGGTGCATGGACGAAACGGCGCGACGTCGTACGATTCAGACGGCGCACAATGCCGAACACGGCATCACGCCCACGTCTGTGTCGAAGAGCATCGATCAGGTCCGATTCAGCACCCGCGTGGCGGATGCGCGACTCGAGCGCGACGAAGAGCGCCCGCGGAAGGGAAAGAAGGTGGCCGAGGCGGAAACGTCGGCGTACGATCTCGTCGATCCGGAAACACTCGTGAAGATGCTCGAGGAGCAGATGCGAGAGGCGGCCACGGCACTCGACTTCGAGGCGGCTGCCCGGCTGCGCGATCAGCTTTTCGAGGTGAAAGCGCGCATGACCACCGGTTCTACTCGAAGCCGCGTCGCCGCCGATGCGAAGGCTGTTCGATGAACCGTGTTCCCCCGGCCGCCCATCCGCCTCTCGTGCCACCGCTGGCCCAGCATGGCGCGCTCGCAATGCGCGAAGAGGAACTGCGCGACTGGGGTCATCGGTTCGGGAGGTCGACGCATCCCCCGCTGGTCATCACCGTCGCCGGTGAGCTCGGAGCAGGAAAGACAACGCTCATTCAGGCGATCTGCGGCGGGTACGGCGTGATAGAAGACGTCACGAGCCCCACCTTCGGCTTGGTGCACGAGTATCGGGCTCCCCGATCCACGGTCTACCATCTCGATCTGTATCGAATTGACGGTCCGCATCAGCTCGACGCGCTCGGGTGGGACGAAATCGTCGGTGGTGCTGGATTGGTGCTGATCGAGTGGCCGGAACGCGCTGGCAACCGGGTGCCAACGGGCCATGTGACCCTGTCCCTTCAACACCTGCCCAGCGATCCCGACAGGCGCCTGCTGTACGCCGGGTGGCACGCGTGATCACACTGGTGCTCGAAGCGTCCACCTATGAAGGCAGCGTGGCGCTCCTCCGCGACGGTGACCTGTTAGGGGAGCGGACGGTTGCCATGCGGGGTCGGGAGCATGAGGCGCTGATGCCGGCTGTTGCCGCGTTGCTCGCCGCGTGCGGCCTTCAAGTGGGTAACGTGGAGCGGGTCGCGTGCGGCGCCGGACCTGGCGCGTTCACCAGCCTCCGCATCGCAGGCGCGATCGCAAAGGGTATCGCGCTGGCCGTGGGCGCAGACCTGGTGTCCGTTTCCTCGTTGGCTCTCCTCGTCGCGTCCAGGGAGCCGTACGAAGCCGGTCGGTACGTGGCCGCCGTGGATGCGATGCGAGGCGAGCATTACGTGCAGACTTTCGAAGTAGACCGCCTTGGCGTGTTACGATCGGACGGCGGGTTGGCACTTGTTCCGTCGGCGGCCGTAAACGAGTTCGCGCACGAGCACGGCGCACAGCCGGTAGGCCCGGAGCAACCATCCCCAATGGACGTGCGCCCCCACGCCCGCGCCGCCGCGCGGATCACAAACTTGCTTGAACTTTCGGCGCGCGCCGATCTGGCGGCGTGGGAGCCTGGATATGGCCGCCTCGCGGAGGCGCAGGTAAAGTGGGAGGCGGCCCACGGCCGGCCGTTGAACGCGGGGTGAGCCAATTCAAGCTCGCCATCCGGAAGGCGGCCGAGAGTGACATCGCTGACGTGCTGCTGATCGAACAGGCCTCGTTCACGGATGCGTGGAGTTCGGACGCCTTCCTGACCTCCCTCGAATCTGGCCACATGCGATTTCTCGTCGCGCAGGAGGATCTGGGCCCTGGTGACTCGCGATTGGTGGGCTACGTTATCGCCATTGTGATGGCGAGCGAGGCGGAGATCGCTGACATCGCCGTCGCCCCCTCCCATCGCGGCCGCGGAGTGGGCGGAGGACTCCTCGACAAGGTCACGGCGAATTTGCGCGAAGTCCGCGTGAAAGACGTGTATCTCGAGGTGCGCGAATCGAACGCGGCGGCTCGTGCCCTGTACCAGTCTCGAGCCTTTCGGCAGGTGGGCCGTCGCAAGAGGTACTATCAACTTCCAGCAGAAGACGCGTTGATTCTACGCAGAGACTTGGAGTCCGAATGAAGTAAAGTATTACGTCATATCTGCCTGGTAAAGTGAAGTGATACAAGCTGTTTGCTGTCATGCGGTCGTTCGGGGATGTGTGCAACAATCTGGTGACGCGTCACGGGTTGGAACCTTTAGCGTGTGGGTGAGGAACTGACGCCTCGCCCAGGAGGAGTGTATGAGCCGGAGCTTGAACAAGGTTACCCTGATCGGAAATCTCGGTAGCGATCCCGAGGTACGAGCCACCGCCGGAGGAAATCGGGTGGCGACGTTCTCCCTTGCCACCAGTCGCTCGTGGAACGATGCCACTGGTTCGAAGCAGGAAAAAACCGAGTGGCACCGCTGCGTGGTGTGGAACACCAAGACGTCTCAGCTTGCCGATATCGTTGAGAAGTATGTGAAGAAGGGAGACAAGCTCTTCGTAGAGGGACGCATCGAATACCGTCAGTGGCAGGACAAGGAGAATCAGACTCGCTATTCCACCGAGATCAACGTGCGTGAAATGATCATGCTTGGCGGTGGTTCCGGCGCGGCGTCGCGGGGAGATGCCGACTCGGAAGCGTCGAGCGCAGCACGTACTCGCTCCCCCGCTCCCGCCAAGGCAAAGAGCGGAACTGCCGGTGGCGACGATTTCGACGACTTCCCAGGTGCGCTCGCGGACGAGGACGACGACCTGCCGTTTTGACGGTCATACCACGTGGATCACTTGAGCGGCGAGGCCCATTCGGTCTTCGCCGTTCTGGCGTTCGGGACCCTGTGTGTAAGCTTTCCGCGCGTCGCGGCATCATGACGCATGGTTCGCCAGTCTGATGGTTCCCTTGCTCCTGTCATGACGTCCCGCGCCGACCCGGCGGGCGTCTTTCGCGCCCGCCTCGAACGTGTCCAAGCCGGCGACATGGTCGCCCTCGGCGAAATGTTCGCGGAATACGGCGATGAGGTGTTTCGCGCCGCAGCGCGACTGACCGGCAGCCGCGCGGATGCGGAAGACGTGACTCAAGAGCTGTTTGTCCGGCTCCCCACAGCCGCGCGGGGCTTTACCGGTTCCGTCGCGCAGTTCCCAGGCTGGATCCGGCGCGTTGCCGTCCGGCAGGCATTGATGGCTGTGCGAGGCGGCCGCCGCCGCCGAGAAGTGAGCGTGGATAGGGTCGCGTCGCTGACGATGGCGTCGGACAATCCGCTCGATCGACTCACGATAGACGCTGCACTGGAACGCCTCTCGGACGAGCACCGCACGGTGTTCCTCCTCAAGGAGGTGGAGGGCTACGCGCACACGGAAATCGCCGAACTACTCGGCATTTCCACCGCGAACTCCGAGGTGCGCCTTCACCGCGCGCGGCGTCAGCTGCGCGAACTGCTCCGGGAATCACGATGATGAACGCACTGATGTACGCCATGCATCCGACCTTCGACGAACTGTCGGCGTTTGCCGACCTCAGCGACGTGGGGGGCAAGAAGACCCGCGTTGGCCGTCATGTGTCCCGGTGCGCCCGCTGCCGCGATACGCTTGAGGATATTCGCGCGCTTGGTATTGCGGTCCGAGCATCCTCGTCGGAAGGCGCTCCCTCCGGGCTTTGGCATCGAATCGAACGGGCGGCGCGCGGAAATTCCGTTTCGCAGGCGGAGCCGCGTGAAACCCTTCCACCGGACGCGCCGGAGTGGGAAATCGCCCCCTCGCTCCGTCCTACGGGGTTCGTTGCCTCTCCCTTTCGCGCGCGGCCCGTGCGGTGGCTCATCGGCGTCGCGGCTGCCGTAATCGTCGTCGGCGCGGTGCTGTTATGGCCCAACGGCCGTTCGTTGGGCGCGGCCAGCGTCAGCCGGCTGACGTTCTCACCCGCCCGTCCCGTTCCAGGTGGAATTCTGAGCGTGCGGTATCAGCCCGTATCGTGGTTGAAGGGACAGCCTCGTCTGGTGCTCGTCGGCTCGTCCATAGGGTCGCGGGAGGTCGGGTACCGGATCGCTTCATCGCTCTCGGATTCGATCGCATCGCTGCAACCGTCGCCCGATGGTTCGTTCGAGGCGCGCGTGCGACTGCCGAACGATTTCGTCGCCCTGCAGCTCGCGGTGAGCGACAGTGCGTCGCTGGAAGTCGATACGGATGGATACTACCGCTGGCTGGTGATCGGCGGGACGCCAGACGGCAGGCCCTCCCTGGTGTCTTTCCGCGCGAGCGCCGAGGTGTACCGGGCGTTCGGTGATCTCAACCGGTCCGTGCAACCGCGTCAGCGGGTGGATCCGGCCGATTCCCTGAAGAGATATTTTCCGTCCAATCCGGCGGGATGGGCATATTCGCGCTCCCAACCTGGCAGCGGCTCCGCCTTTAGTCGGCTCGTCGCTTTCTTTCGGAGCTCGGAGCGGAAGTATCTTTCATTCCATGAGGCGCTCTGGCCGCGAACGGATCTCAGCGCCGACCAGCTGCACGACATGTATGTCTTCGCCAACACCATCTCGGAGCCGGGCGAAGTGAATCGCTGGGCGGGTCGCTTCGCGAAAGAACATCCGGAGGACCCCCGCGCGTTCGGCGATCTGGTCGACGCGTTGCACCAACTCGAGTTGCGAGAGCCGCCGCAGCTCGCCGACAGCATCCGCCCGTGGTTCGTCACCCTCGACAGCATCTACAGTCTCGCGCGGCTGGATACCGTGTGGTCAGTCCGGGACGCGTATATGACCACGAACGGCATCAGTTCACTGCTGTCCCGCTACGCCGATTCTGTGACCATACGAGCGTGGCAGCCGCGTTTCGAAGGGGCCCGTCGGTTGTACTTCTGGTATTGGGGCTTTGAGCCGTCGGCTCAGCGCCGGAAGCTCGCGGAGCGCGATTGGCTCCGGGCTGCCTCCAGCTCCTGCGTGCGCCCCGCAGGAAAGTTCTCCGTCGCCCGTTGGGGCGGAGATTGGGTGACGACCTGTCAGCGCGACCGAGTTTTTGCCTTCACATTCCTTTCACAAGCGAGGCTGCTGGACGGCGACGCCCGATCCGCACGTGCCTACGCCGATTCGGCGCTTACGGCACCGCTGGGGACCTCCAATTGCGCTCGTTACTTTCGCGTGTACGAAGCACGGGCGAACGCGAACCTCGCTCTCGGCGATACCGCAGCTGCCCGCGCGGATCTCGTGCTCGCCGTGGCCATTTGGCCCCAGGACGGGGCGAGGAGGGATTCGGCGAGCGCGCTATTGGGCTCCCGTTTCAACGCCAGCGCGTTCGATGTCGCGACGGACTCCACGAGGCGAGCGTTCGCGGCGTGCGCCTCCAGAGTAGACATCGAGCGTCGCGCGGCCGAACGAAAGCGTAGTATGCAGTAGGCTTGGCAGCG
Source organism: Gemmatimonadaceae bacterium (assembly GCA_025362035.1). Lineage (GTDB taxonomy): Bacteria > Gemmatimonadota > Gemmatimonadetes > Gemmatimonadales > Gemmatimonadaceae > AG11. The sequence goes on from JANYIN010000045.1 coordinate 7,259, forward strand.
AAATGGTTGTCCCGCCGACCGACGCGCGAGTATTATCGCGAGTCGGCCGGTTTCTCATCCGGCCGCCAATCGTCCTGTGGACAGCCCCGCCGCTGCCGGCGGAGGTTTTCGACGAAACCCATGCGCCTGCAGCCGGGCGCACCAGCCCCTCGAGCGCGTGAAGATTCCCCGTCTCGCCTGGTCGCTCGCGATGTCCTCCGCGCTGTCCTTCGCCGCCCTCCCGTTCGCGCGCGCGCAGGACCAGCACACAGACCAGCCGGCAACGCACACCGTAAAACGCGGAGATACGCTCTGGGATCTCGCGAAGAAATACCTGGGCGACGCCTATCTGTGGCCCAGCATCTACCGCTTGAATACCAACCAGATCGAAGACCCGCATTGGATCTACCCGGGCGAGGTCTTGCGACTACCTGGCGGCTCAGCCCCGGGAACGATCGCGGAGGTACGCCGCCCCTCGAATCGCACCGTGTTCACACCGGCTCTGATTGGACGGACGTCGAACGCCCCCGCTGGCGCCGTCGCCAGGCCGCACGTCGCCATCGGCGATGTGATTCGCGCGTCCTGGGTGGGCCCCGAAAGCGGGCCCAAAGGGTCTGGCAAGCTCCTGTTCAGTGCGGACATTCCCGGCATCGACCAGAAGCGAACTCTCTACAACTTCCAGTTGTACGACAAGCTGCTGATGATTCCGCCCGTTGGGAGCGTCGCGGCGGAGCACGAGCGCTTCGTGGCGTATACGCTGGGTGAAACGATCGAAGGCCTCGGCACGATCGTGATCCCGACGGCGGTCCTGGAAGTGGTTCGTGCGCCGCGGAACAACGAAGCCGCCACGGTGCAGGTCCTGCAACTGTTCGGTTCGCTCGACGCCAACGCGCCCATCGTTGCCCTCGATACCTCGGGGGCAGGCGCGACGGGCAGGCCTCACGCGTATACCGACGTGCGCGCCACGACCATCCGCGCCATCCATCGATCTGCCGTGCTGCCGTCGCTCGGCTACGACGTGCTGTTCGATCTCACATCGAAAGACGGCATGAAGATCGGCGATGAGATCGAGCTCTTCCGCCCCCGGGAAGTTGCGGTGCAGGACGAGCGGCCCGCCATTCCGGAAGTCTCCATCGGTACGGCGCAGGTCATTCGCGTCACGCCGTTTGGCACGACGGCCCGCGTCGTCACCCAGCAACAGCCTGCCATTCGCGTAGGAGAGAGCGTGCGCGTGATCGCGCGTATGCCCTAGGCCCGAAAAGGCGAACCGGGGCAGAATGCCGTAACGTCTGCCCACGCATTAAATTAGGCGACCGACATGACAGCGATCGCCCATTTCGTCGCCATCACCTTCTACCTCGGAGCCGCCGCGCTGGCCGCGACGCCGTTTGCGCGTCCGGTTGGAGCTCCGGTGCGCGGCGTGGTCGCTCTCATCGGCGTGGGCATTTTGGCCCACGCGGCGGGCCTGCTCGCCTACGCCGTGCGCGTGGGTCAACTGCCACTCACGGGGCTCGGACCGTCGCTCTCGTTCGCCGGTCTGCTCCTGGCGTCCACGCTTTTGGTGGTGGAAATCGCCGCGCGTGAGGTGAGTCTCACCCTTGTCGCGGCGCCGTTGGCTGCAGTGCCGACGGTGTGTGCCGTCCTCATTGGCATGGTGCCGGGCCAGGGCCCTTCCGGCGCGCGCGGCGCCTGGCTGTTTGCGCACATCGCCTTGAGCTTTCTCGGCATTGCCGCCTTTGCAACGGCGGCCGCGGCAGGCTGCATGTATCTCGTGGAGCGACGCGAACTCAAGTCCCGGCGATTCGGAGCGATCTATCGATTCTTCCCGCCTCTGGCCACGCTCGATCGTGTGAATCACGTGGCCGCTATCGCTGGATGGCTCGCCCTCACGCTCGGTGCCGTACTCGCGATTACGTACGCGGTGGCGTACCACGAGCTCAGTGCGCCGAAGATCGCGTGGGCTGCGGGGGCATGGGTGGCTGTCAGCGGCATCGCCCTGGGGAGGGTTGCCGGCGGCTGGCAGGCGCGCCGCGCCGCGCTCTATTCCTCTCTCAGCTTCGCGGCGGTGGTCGTCCTGTACGTCGCGTTTCGCGTCACTGAAGCAAACGGCGGAGGACGCTTCCTGTGAGTGGCATCCCGATCTTGTTGGAGGGCGCCGAGCTGCGGGTGCTCGTTGTGGGCGGCGGCCCGGTGGCGGCACGAAAGGCGGCGCGGTTCGTTCACGCGGGCGCTGAAGTCCATGTCGTCGCGCCTCAGCTGTGCGACGATCTCGAGGAACTCGTGCGAAACGGGACTGTCGGCGTCAAGCGGCGACGCTACGAGGCGACCGACGTGAACGCAGTCGAAGTCGTGATTGCGGCGACGGACGATCGGGCCGTCAATGCCGGCGTCGCTCGCGACGCACGCTCCGCGCACCGATTGGTGAACGTGGCGGATGCGCCCGAGGAGGGCGCGTTTGCCTTCATGGCTGCGCACGTTACCGGCCCGCTCACCATCGGCGTGAGCGCCGGTATTCCTTCGGCGGCGGCGCGAATCAGGGACGCGATCGCCTCGCGCTTCGATGCGCGCTACGATGAGCCCTTGCGTGAACTCGTGCTCGCGCGTCGGACGCTACTCGACTCCGGCGATGCGCACGTCTGGCGTGAGCGCGCCGCCGCGGTCATCGATGCCGACTTCTGTGAGAGCGTCGAATCAGGACGTTGGCGAACGCGGACGGCATCGTGGCGGTAGTCGTACTCGGCGTCAGTCACCATGGCGCACCCGTGGACGTGCGCGAGCGGCTGTCGTTCGCTGCGAAGGAGCTGGTTCCAGCGCTGACCCGTCTGCGCGAGCGCGCCGGCATCAGCGAGGGTGTACTGCTATCCACGTGCAACCGGACCGAATTGTACGTGGTCGAAGGTGGCCGCGAAGTGGCCGACGCGGGATGGGCGCTGCTGTCGGAACGGCTAGCCGGCGACGCAAGCCGCTTCGGCTACGTGCGCCGCGATCGTGAGGCGGTCGGCCATCTCCTTCGAGTCACGTCCGGACTCGACTCGATGGTCATGGGTGAGGCGCAGATCCATGGGCAGGTGCGCGACGCGTGGGAGATGTGTCGCCCGGAGTCTGGGGTGGTACTCAACCGACTGTTCCAGACGGCGCTGCTGACCGGCGGGCGAGTCCGCAGCGAGACCCTCATCGGACACGGAACGCTGAGCGTCAGCTCGGCCGCGGTGCAGTTGGCCAAGAAGATCTTCGGCACGCTCGTCGGAAAGAGAGCCATGGTGCTGGGCGCGGGGGAAACTGCCGAGCTGGCGCTCGCGGCGCTCCAGGCCGAGGGCGTTCACGCGGTGATCGTCGCGAACCGGACCTTCGAGCGCGCCCAGGCGCTCGCGGCACAGTACGGCGCAATCGCCGTTCGCTACGAGCAGGCGTGGGACGCGGTGCCTGAGGTGGATGTTCTCTTGTGTTCGACCGCGTCACCACATCCGATTCTCAGCGCGGAACGGGTTCGGTCGGCCATCGCGCGGCGAGGCGATCGCCCGCTTTGCATTCTCGACATCGCCTTGCCGCGCGACGTTGACCCGTCGGTCGCGGAGCTCGACAATGTGTATCTCTACGATCTGGATGACCTGCGCAGTGTCGTCAGCGCCAATCTGGTCCGGCGTCATGACGAGATTCCTGCGGCGGAGGCCGTGATCGCAGAGGAGGTGGAAACGTTTTGGCAGTGGGTCGCGGGATTGGCGGCGGTGCCGGTGGTCACGCAGCTGCGCGCCGAGATGAACCGCGTTCGCGAACGTGAACTCGCGGCCGCGCTTCGTCGATTGAGCAGTCTCTCCACCGAGCAGCGTGCGGTGGTGGAACAACTCGCCCAGTCGCTCACGAACAAGTTCCTGCACGAGCCGTCGGTGCGCCTCAAGGCCGCAGCGGCCAACGGACGCGGACTCGGCGTGGTGGACGCCGCACGATACCTCTTCGCTCTGGAGGAACTCGCCGAGCCAACCGGCCAGGCAGCCGACAATCCGGATTCCACCTCTCACGAACTGAAATGACGACGGTCCTGGTCACCGGCGGTGCAGGGTTCATCGGCTCGCACGTCGCGGAGCGGTTCCTGGCGGAAGGTTGGGCGGTCCACATCGTTGACAATCTCGTCACTGGCAACCGCGCCAACATTGCCGAGCGGGCGACCTTTCACGAACTCGATATTCGTGACGCGCGTGCCGCCGCCTTGGTGGCGGAGCTGAAGCCGACGGTCCTCGTGCACCTGGCCGCGCAGATGGACGTCCGCAAGAGCGTCGCCGAGCCGGTGTTCGACGCGGAGACGAACATCGTCGGCTCGCTCAACTTGATTGAGGCGGTGCGTCTCCACTCGCCAGCCACGAGGATCGTGTTTTCCTCCACCGGCGGCGCGGTCTACGGCGATCAAACCACGCCGCCCAACGCCGAGACCTTCGAAAAGAATCCTGAGTCCCCGTACGCGGTGGCAAAGCTTGCGGTGGAGAACTACCTCGCGTACTACGGGCGCGTGCACGGTGTGCAGTCCGCGGTCCTGCGGTATGGAAACGTGTATGGCCCGCGCCAGGACCCGCACGGCGAGGCCGGCGTGATCGCGATCTTCTGCGGCCGCCTGCTCGATGGCCGCCCGCTCACCCTATTCGGCGACGGCAGACAGGTTCGTGACTACGTCTACGTGGGCGACGTGGTCGAGATCACGTGGCGCGCCTCCACGCGCGATCTCCCGCCCGCGGCGCTGCTCGACGCGCGTGCCTTCAACGTGGGGACCGGACAGCCGACGGACGTGCTCCGCCTGGTGTCGGTGTTGGCCGCCGTGTCGGGATCCGTGGCGTCTGTGGAGCATCGTTCCGAACGGCCGGGCGAGCAGCGCACGTCCTTTCTCGATGTTCGGAAGTCAGCCGAGCACTTTGATTGGCGCCCCCGCGTGTCGTTGGAGCAAGGGTTGGCGTTGAGTTATGAGTGGTTTGCCGCACTGCACGCGGCTAGGGGCCTCACACAGCGGGAGGGTGCACGATGACGTTGCAAGCTGCGGGGGCGGTGCCGACTTCGGCGTGGGATCTCATTCGATACGCGAGCACCGAGACGCAGGTCGTGCTGGGCATCCTTGTCGTGTTGTCGCTCGTGAGCTGGGCCATCATGTTCGGCGTCGGGCGCGCGATGTCCAAGTCGCTCCGCCAGTCCATGGCGTTCGCGCGCGAGGTGGAGCGCGCGTCACGAATCGCGGCGGCCGGCGAAGCCTCCAAGCACTCCCTGCCGAACGCGGCGCAGAAACTGTTCGTTCGCGCGTTTCAGTTCGTTGACGATGGAACGGGACCTCGCGCGCGA
>JANYIN010000087.1 GCA_025362035.1 Gemmatimonadaceae bacterium
CTTCAAGCACGCTCCGCTCGCTGAGGCCGAGCGCGTCGCGCATCTCGTCTGCCGCCCGGGACGCCGCATCTCGCGCATGCTCCAGGCTCGCGAGCGCCGTTCTGAGCTCCGCGAGTTCCGCACGTCGGCGCAACGGTCCGGGACCTGCCGTGCTGCCGGGCAGCCAGACGGCGCCGCGGGCGTCGATGAACGCGGTGCCGTCGTCGACGGCATGCACGTGACCGAGCAGATTGCGCACCCATGCCCTTGCTGGCGCGGCGGCGTTCACCAGATGCGACAGCGCGTCCGGCAGCGGGTCGCCGGCGGCTTCTTCCGTCATGGCGTCGAGCGGAAGCAACAGTAGCGGGCCCGGGTTCTCGCGCGCATGCCAAGCTCGCACCTGCTCCGCTACGGCGCGATCACGTACGAATACCGCGTGCACGGAGTTGCCAAGGAACTTCTCGACAAGTAGCGCGGATTCTTGATCGACGCCAATGAAGTCCGAGAGCGGTCCCGGGACCGCGTCGTCGCCGAACCGGTCTCGGTCGCGCATCAGGCGTGATGCCGCCGGCGCGAGGCCGACGCGGTCGCGCTCCAACTGCTCCAACGCGTTCACGCGGCCCTGGAGGGTGGTGAGCGCTTCGTCGGCGCGGAACAGCTCAGCGCGCGCCAAAGATTCCCGCTCGCGCGTCTCGCGATCGGCCGCGCGAGTGACTGCAAGCTCTTGAGCGGCCAGCGCGGCCAATTCCTGCGCGGTATCCACGTCCACCTGCGACGCGTCCCGATCGTGCGTCGTGAGCGCCACGGCGTCGTCCAATTGCGACCGCTCGAGTGCGAGTGCTTCACCACGCCTTGTGACCTCGTCGAGTTCCCGCACCGCGCGCTCGCGCTCATGGTCCACCCGACGCACGCGATCCTGCAATTCGCGCAGCTCGCGATCGGCGGCATCCAAAGCGGTACGAGCCTCGCTCAACATGCGACGCGCTTCGTTTTCCGTGTCTTGGTGGCGAGCGAGTTCCGCATCAGCGGACTGCAGCTCCCCCTCGACGCCGCCACGCTCCTGGCTGGCGGCCGCGCGTTCAACGGCGATCTGGGCTCCCGTCTGCTCTCCGGCAGTGGCTTCCGCCTCGGCTCGCTGCCGGCGCGACGTCGCGTTGCGCTGACGCTCCTCTGCCACCGCCATCTCGCCGCGAATACGCTGGACGTGTTCGCGCTGAGCGCTGACCACACGCGACAGTTCATTGCGCTGTGCCTCCGCGCCGGCACGTGCGCCGTGCGCCGCATCGCGCGCGGACTCGGCGTCAGTCATGGCCGATTCGGCGGCGGGCAACTGCTCGCGTAGTTCCGCGACTCGCACCTCCAGCCGCCCGAGCTCTTCGCGCCAGGCTTCCATGGAGCGAGCGGCCAGCGACAATTCCACGGTGAATCGACGCACTGTAATCTCGGCGTGCCGTTCGGCGCGCTTGCGCTGCCGAGCCAGTGACCGTACCTGGCTGGACACTTCGTTGATGAGGTCGTCCAGCCGCTGCAGGTCGCCCGTTGTTTCCTCAAGCCGTCGTTCCGTTGTGCGCCGCCGATCGCGGTAGAGCCCTACGCCGGCCGCTTCCTCGAACAACTCGCGCCGTTCGTCGGGACGGTCGGAGAGCAGCGCATCGATCATCTTGCTCTCGATCACCACCCCCGTACCCGCCCCGAGGCCAGTGCCCCGGAGCATGTCGGAGATGTCGCGGAGCCGACAGGGCGCGCGATTCAGGAAGTAGTCACTGTCGCCCGAGCGCGAAAGGCGCCGCGTGATCACGACGTCCTTGAAGGGTACCGGGAGCAACCCCTCCTCGTTTGAGAAGTGCAGGGATACCTCCGCCACGTTCACGGCTCGCCGCGCCGTTGATCCCTGAAAGATGACTTCGTCCATCTTGGCACCGCGCATCAGGCGAGCGCGCTGCTCACCGAGCACCCAACGCACGGCATCGGATACATTGGATTTCCCGCAACCATTCGGTCCGACGATAGCCGTGACGCCCGGCTCGAAGACCAGTTGCGTCGCATCAGCGAAGGACTTGAAACCGTGCAGCTCGAGCTTGGTCAACCGCACTAGAACACTCTCCCGATTCGATAGACCAGCGTCGGCGTCACTCCAGCATCGCGAACCATCGGAACGGCGAGCGCCGCGGCTTGCGGGCTCTCGTACGCGCCGAAGTACAGATGGGCAACACCGCTAGGTTGGCGAAGCGCGTAGACGGGTTGTCCACGCGCGGCATAGGATTTCAGGCGCGAAGCAATGTCCGCTTGAGGAACGTCCGATTCGACGAGGAATGCGAAAGGCAACGACACCACGCTCCCAATGCCGGGAGCCAGTATCTTCTGCGTGTGAAGCCGCACCAGCAGCGACTCCGCTCCGATCCTTGCCGGATACGCACCGGCAACCAGCAGGAAGAACCGATTCCGCGGGTCGAAACCGTACGTGCCGGCTGGCACCGTTTCAAACCGGCCGCGCAGATCCAAGATAGCGCCGGATTTCGTGTTCGTCTGCTCGAGTCGAACGGCGAATGCCGAAGCCATCGCCGTGTCGGCGACATTCACGGGTGTGAGAAGTGGAAAGGAGTCGAGCTGGCCTGCGACGGCGAGGGGACGCGCAGCGCTGTCGGCCACGGGCTTGGTCGCGCTGTCGGGCGTCGAGGCGAAGACCTGTGCGGCCGGCGCCGGCTTGCTTCTGGCCGCCGTCGAACGCCCTGCGGATGCAAATGGTCGTGCGGCAAACCAGAGTGCGGCGCCGACAAGAGCGGTCGTGAGGAACAGCCCGGCGATGCCGGCCATGACACGCGTTCGATCCCGCCGCGGGACTACCTGAGCGGCGGCCACCGCTGCCAATGGCGCTGGCGCGTTCTCGGCCGCCAACGCCGTGGGGGCGGACTTCCTGGTACGCAGCCACGCCAGGGACTGCGCAACGGACAGCTCGGCCGGTACCGCATCCCCAACGACCACGGCGCCGTCGGTCGCATCCACCAGATCCCGCAGCCGCGGAGCATTCGCGGGCGCCACGAGCAACAAGAGAGCGTTCACTTCACGAAATCCGGCAACCAGGCGGCCCCATCGCGGATGCGTGAACATCTCCTCGTAGTCGAGTGGCGCAGCGCCACTGGGGAGAATGAACAACTCGCCAGCCTCAGAGATGTACTGAGCGATTCTGTTCAGCGACACGCCGAACAAGAAGCTGTCCACGATGCCGTGGGGATCGTCGCTCACCACGAGTTCTTGAAGCGGTGGCGCTTCCCCGAACAGGTCCGCGATGGCGACCCGCCGGCTCCGGGACTGAGTGCGCGCCGCGCCCAGCGCGACCTCCGCCGTGGCAACCGGATCACTTCCGATGATGACCACCGCATGACAGCCGGCGAGCAATGCCTCCAGCTCGCGTCCTCGCTCGGTCCAGTCGAGCGGCAGCGTCACGGCCCTCCCTCGTATACCCAATATGACTGTTTGGATTCCCGTCCAACGCGTTCCGCATCTTCGCGTGTTGCGTAGGGACCGAGCACGACCCGATAGATCGTCGAGCCGTCGCGCACCGCGGTCACGACGCGCGCTGTTTCAGTGCCGACGTGGATTCTTGCCGCCAATTCGCGCGCGCGGTCCTGCACCAGCAGCGCAGCGAACGATACGGTGTACACCGAGCCACGTTTGGAGGCAGTGTCGCGAGGCGGAACGGCGACCGCAGGCGTGGCTGCCGTGGCTGGTGCCGTCGTCGCCACCCCAGTGTCCACCCTTGGCGTCCTTTGAGTCGTGGAGTCGCCGACGCGTGCCGCGCTATCCTTGCCGCCCGCGAACTCCACCGGCTTGTCCAACCGCGCATCGCGCGGCCTGAAGCCAGTCCAGCGGAATGCATACCAGAAATCGGACGCGCCCGACTTCACACGTGTGATCGGCCGCAGGGTTTCGCCGTCCACGATGACGACGTCTGATCCCTGTGCAAGCGCAATTCCACCGTCCGGTCCAACGAACGGCAAGTCATTGCGCCAATTCGTCACCACGGTACCGATGACGCGATTGGTGCCAAGCGCGATCACCAGTGCGCTGTCGGCATTCTCGGGTTGCGCCAGCAGGTAGCGGCCCAGCGGATCCACACGAAGCGTCGACACGTGCCGACCGACGTCGATGCGCCCACTCGTCGCTTCGCGATAGCGGTCGATGATCTCCACTGAGGTGCCCGTACGAGTGACGACGAAGACGCGATCCCCGCTCGGTGTGGCCCCCAGTAGTTCAATCGCTCCATCAAAGCCGATGGCCGTGGTACGTTGCATCGTGCGCGTTCGTACGCCTGTCAGTTCGCTGCCCGACCCAAGGTAGAGGCGATCACCGACCTGTGTGCGCAGCGTACGATCTACCTTCGTGAGCGGGACGGAGTCGACGATGCGCGCCGACGGCGGGCGGACGCGCCACACCACCGAACCATCCTGCTGGTCGCCGAGCACGAGGAGCGTGGCGTCGGCTTGCGGGAAGACCGCATGGGCGTTGTGCGGCGGCTTCCAGCGCCATTGCCCACTCGGTCCGGTGCGCTCCACCGAACCATCGGGAGCTATGCCGTACACGTTGTAGCCGTCCGATGACGCCAGGCCGACGAGTTTCGCCTTGCTCATCCGTTCGGCTAAACCTTGACGAAAATCGATCCGGGCCGGCGCGCCTTTGGTATCTACGTACGCGATGGAGCCGGCCTCCTCGTCGAAGGCAAGCACATGGTCCGGCGCCGGTACGGAGGGGGCGCTCCAGAGCACGGTATCGAGGCGTGGATAAGCAAATACCCGCGCGTCTCCGCCCGCCCGCGGCACCCGCAGTACGAGGTGGTCGGGACCGCGCGCTGCGGAGAGGGAGGCGACGGCTGATCTGGCGGTCGTCTCCTGCCGGTCGCCGCGAGAGCAGGCGGCGAGCGCGAGCGTGAACGCAAGCAGCGTCGTTCGCACGGGCACTATGCTATCCCTCGGGGCAGGGCGGTGGAGGGCGATCCGTCTTGTCAGTTCGATACGGCGGCGATCAGCGGGACGGGCTGTGCGTCCGCCCAGAGACGCTCGATCTGATAAAAGTTCCTCAGCGTGGGATGAAACACGTGCACCACGAAGTCCACGTAGTCAAGCAGTACCCAACGCCCCTGTGAAAGGCCTTCCACATGATTCGCCATCTGCCCCGTTTCCTTCTTCAGGTCTTCGAGCACGGCATTGCCCAACGCACGGACATGCGTGTCGGAGGTGCCGCTCGCGATGAGAAAGAAGTCCGTCATGTCCGAGACACCCTGCAGGCTCAGGAGAACGACGTCGCACGCCTTGCGGTCGATGAGGATGGCGGCAGCGCGCTGGGCAAGCGCCTCGACCTGCGACGTGGGCATTTGGGCGCGAGCGGGACTAAGCATGAACGTTACAACCCCTGAATGAACAAGCGATACCGGCGTTCGGAACGTCCGGGCACGTGTACCCCTGCGAAGCATGGCGTATCAACCGCCCGGAACCAGAAACCCGCGGCGCCGAGCGATGGTGTGAGACTCCGAACCCATGCGGTGACCAAGAACCGCCAGCGAGCACCGCGTATCTGCATTCCCAGCGGCAACCCGGCATTTCCCGCACGCATGGGTACGCGAATGGGATGCCGTATCGCCACGGCAATTACTGCTTGATGACCCAGACGCGGATTTCAGGCTTCACATCGGCGTGCAGCTTGATCGGCAGGCGGTACACACCAAGCGCCTTGATCGGATCGTGCAGATCGATCAGTCGCTTTTCGATATTGAACCCCAGTGTCGCCAGTTGTTCGGCGATGTCCGCCGACGTGACAGAACCGAAAAGCTTTCCCTCCTCGCCGACCCGCGCGGAAAACGTGAGTTGCACCTCTTCCAGGCGCTTGCCGAGCTCGGACGCGCTCTCGCGCCGGCCGTTTTCGGCGGCTTCCAAGCGTGACCGCTCCGCGGCGATGCGCTTGAGATTGCCCGGGGTAGCCTCGAAGGCGAATCCGCGCGGAAGAAGGTAGTTGCGGGCGTATCCGTTCTTGACCGTGACAACGTCCCCGGGATGTCCGAGGTTTTCGACCGCCTGACGGAGAATGATGTCCATGATAAAACCCTCTGATTACGTGATAGGGCGCGCGCGGCGGCGCCAGTCGGCCCAAGTGTCTCCCAAGCCGAGCCCGAACGCGGCAAGCGCCAGGAGCATGAACCCGAGCACGGCGACGGTGCTCAGCACCGGCCAAAATAACATGGCAAACCCCACGAACAGTGTCGCGGCAAGTGCTCCCGGTGCAAGAAACCAGGAGAGCACCCCGAAACCACGGAAGGCGTAGAGCGCGCCAAAGAACACGAGCAGATTCTGACCCGTCCCACCGAGAAAATCTAGCGCCGGCACGAACACGATGGCCAAACCGGCGATCAACCCCCAGACGAGCTGGTCGTTGAAGCGAAAATCCTTCAAATGACCGAGCGGGACGCCGAGGCGAGTCCGCGACAGTCGGTGAAACGTCGCCCATCCCAGCGCCAGCGCGATGAGCGATTCCAGCAGGAGCAGGGACGGCACCAGTGTCGTTCCTGCCTGCGCAAGCACCTTCAATTCGGTATCGACCGCTTCCGGCGACGTTCCCATCTGCAACATGGCTTTCGACATGTCTGGGTGGTCGGTCGCAAAGGAACGAAACATCGACATCGATTCCGTATTCCGCCTAGCGAACTCGGTTTCAACGGCCTGGCGCGCTCTGCCCAGCGTTAGCGGACCGCGCGCACTCATGGCCAGCACCAGCACGAGTGCGAGTCCGAGGGTGGCCAGCGCACGTGGAAAAAAGGGGCGCTGAGGCCCTAACAGGCACACCAGGCCAAACCCACCCGCGAGCAGCAGACTCCAACCCCGCACCAGATTGTAGAACGAGCCAGGCACCGCTGGTTGGACCAGCACCCATGCCGCCAGACCAACCCACACCAGCGCCAGGAGAAACCGGCCGCCGGCCCACCATCCCACCAAGCAACACGCAGCCAGCGCGGGAAGGAGGAGCAACAGCGTCTCCTCGACCGGCAGAAGCGCCCGCAGTGGCGGCATCAACGGAAGGAAGAGGAACGCCGCGAGGGCGAGGAGGAGCTTCCCCCACCCGCGCTCGGACGGCGCCGGCTCAGCGGCGTCCGTCATGTTATCCCTGAAGACCCCGTGTGTAGGGCAATAGGGCCAGAAAACGGGCTCGCTTGACAGCGGTGCTCAGCTGCCGTTGATGCCGTGCGCACACGCCGCTCAAGCGGCTCGGCAGGATCTTTCCGTGATCGGTGATGAAGCGGCCAAGCGTGCGTTCGTCCTTGTAGTCCACGAAGCGGACGCGTGTCTCGCAGAAGGGACAAGCTTTCGATGGGCGTCGCATGGTCTACTCCTCGTCCTCATCGTCGTCATCGCCACGCTTCTTCGCGAGAGCGAGCTCCTCTTCGGTCATCGGCGGGGCGCCGACCTCGTTCTCGAAGATGGTGAGCAAATGACGTATGACACCCGCGTCGAGCTTCAGCGCACGCTCGTACTCCGGGATGCCTGCGGCTTCGGCCTCGAAACGCGCCACGACATAGTAGCCGTTTTCCTTGGGGCCAATGGGATATGCCAGCTGACGGCGGCCCCAGTGATCTACCTTCATTTCCCCGGTGGTACCGAGGAGCGTGTGGAAGCGCTCGAGCTTCTCACCGACGGCGCTGTCTTCGAGCGTAGAGTCGAAGACATAGACCGCCTCGTATGGACGTGGCATGTCCTGGCAATCCTCCCTTTGGACGTAGCCGCCCCCCGCTGGTTGCCTGAGCGGGAGGAGGGGTATGGGGTGCGCCCTCCAAAAGTGGACGGCGCACGTTGTGACAGCCTCGTAAGCTAACCCGATCGCTGGCTGGAGAGAAGGGCGAAGCAGTCACGCGGCGCGTGCGCTTGCGGCCGCCCCCTGCCGATACTCAAACCATCACTTCCGCTCAAGCTCCGCGATCTCGTGTCCATTCCTACACTCATTCCGGATCCTCGTCTGGCCACCCTGCGCGCGGTGCACGCTCCACCAACTGCCCCACCCGCGCCCCCGGGTCGCTCACCCAAAATGCGAGCGCAGGAGGTGGCGGTGTTCGCTGTGGACACGGTAGGGCGCGTGTCGAGCTGGGGGCTGTGTGCCGCCCGCATTACCGGATACGATCCAGCGGAGATCGTCGGGCAGCCATTGTCGATACTCTACGATCTGAAAAGCGTTCCGACCGGCCAGGCCGCCAGCGACCTCGCCGACGTGAGACGCGTTGGGTTCCTGGAGAGTGAGGGGTGGCGAGTGAGGAAGGACGGCCAGGTCATCCGCGCCGACACCGTGCTGACCGCGATGCGCGACCATGACGGCTCACTGACCGGCTTCGTCTGCATTCTCCGCGACCTCACTGCCGTGGAGGCCGCTGAAGCGCGCAAACGGGTGCGCGCCGAGCGGCTCGCCATGCTGAGCGGCACCCAACAAGATCTGGACACCCTCGGTTTCGACATTGCCGCGCTGCTGCCTCGGGTTGCTTCTCGCGTGCGGGGCCTCACCGGAGCGGATGCCGTGGTCCTGGAACTCCGAGAAGGATCGGGCGATCGCGCGCGCGCGCACGTGGGCGACGAGCCCCTGGACGTCGTCCTGTCCGAGATACTCGCGCCGCAGGGCGGATCAACCAGCGGAGCGAAACTGAGGTGCCTCCGGTACGACGGTGCCAACCGATCATCGGAAATTCTTGCCGAGGCATGCAACCGGCGCGGCATCCGTTCCGTGATGGCGATTCCTCTGCTCCACGATCGCGCCACAATCGGGTGGATTGCGGTGTTAGCTCGTTCCGCGCGCGCTTTCGATGACGACAAGGCGTCCACGCTCGAATTGCTGGCCACACTGCTTGGCGGGCCCCTGACTCAAGCGCAGGCACACGAGACAAAGCGTGCCCTCGTCGCTGAGCGCTCACGCGCGCAGGTTGCGCAGCGCGAGGGCGAGGCGCGCTTCCACGCCGCAATGGACGCATCGTTGGACGCGCTCTTCATCGCCGGCGCCGTGCGCGATGGATCAGGCGCAATTGTCGATTTCACGCTGCAGGGTGCCAACCGAAGAGCCCTCGAGCTGTGTGCAACCGAAGCGAGCGCCCTGGTTGGTCACTGTCTCACGAGTCTGCCTGCGGTGGCACAGCAACTGGGCTCGATTGCCAAGCTTGCCGCCGTCGTGGAGTCCCGCACGCCAGTGGAGCAGGAGCGACAGTCCATCGACGGCACCCGAAGGTGGTGGATAGAGGAACAGATCGTTCCACTCGAGGACGGTGTGACGGTGACGCTCCGCGACGTGACGGCCCGGGTGGAGGCGGACGCCGAAGTACGGCGCGCCCGCGAAGTTGCCGAAGCGGCGAGCCGCGCGAAGTCCGAGTTCGTGGCACGCATGAGCCACGAGTTGCGGACACCGCTCAACTCCGTAATCGGGTTCGCCAACGTCCTGCGCAGGAACAAGCGTGGCGCGCTGGACGGCACCGAGTTGGGCTATCTGCAGCGCGTCCTCGCGGCAGCGACGCACCTCCTTGCGCTCATCAACAGCGTCCTCGACATCTCGAAGGTTGAGGCGGGACGCATGACACTCGAGCGCGAGGTCGTGGATCTGGGCGCACTCACACGATCGGTCCTGTCACTGCTCGACACGCAGGCCCAGTCGGACGAGGTCACCCTGGTCGTCGACGTGCCCGAAGCGCGCGTGATGGCGTGGACGGACGGTGGGAAACTGCGCCAGGTGCTGCTGAACGTGGTGGGCAATGCGCTCAAGTTCACGCCAGCCGGGCGAGTGACGGTCCGACTCGTCGCCGAGCCGGACTCGGCCGGGGGCGATGCGATTGCGCGCTACATCGAAGTGCGAGACACCGGCATCGGCATTCCCGCCGACCGACTGCACGCGGTGTTCGACGCGTTCGAACAGGGCGAATCATTCACGTCGCGGCGCTATGGCGGCACAGGCCTCGGCCTGGCGATCTCGCGCGCGCTCTGTGAAGCGATGGGCTTCGCGCTCGAAGTGGAAAGCGTGCTGGGTGAGGGAACCTCGTTTCGAATCAATCTCCTGCCGACGGCCACATCACCTGTCGTCGCCGCCGCCTAGAGGCGGCAACCTCGCCGCGCCTTCGCGCTCCGAGACCAGCTTTGTTGTGAAGCGCTGCGCTTCGGCAATGCGCTCCACCTCGATCGCGATGGCATCAACCGACTGCTGGAGTAGTTCCAGTCGTTGATCGTCGAGCCGCGGCGGTGTGCCGCTGACTGGCTTCCCCAAGCGCAGCAGCCGGAAGGACACGATGCCAATCAGGGCCAGCGAGCCCACCAGACAGACGATGATTCCCGAAACCTGCGCGAACGACAGCACATCCGGATCCATAGCGGTCCTCGTTTTTCTGTAAGAATGCCCACAGTACCCTACGCACGGTTGTGCGGTTGGTGTCCGTGCCGTTGACTCAATCGGGCCGTGCGCCCGCCATCGCGCCGGTCTGGAGTTTGGCGCGTCGCGCAGTCGCGGCGCGAGCCCCACGCCCGATCCACCACATGAGGAAGCCGGTCACCGCCTGGGACGCCAGGATGAGCGCAACCACCACCCTTAGGGCCTCCGTTTCGCCACCCGCCCGACGGAGCAACCTGTCGTTGGCGCTTCTGTCTCGCGTGCCGAGGACCGAGCAGGAAGATGACGATGGCCGTGACGACCGCAAGCCAGCGATGGAAGCCAGCGATCGCGTTTCGAATGCCGTAATACTAGGAGCGCGGCCCGTTGATCGCGATCGTGCACAGGCTGTTGGCGAGGGGCATCCAGCGTACATTTGAACGCACACCGTCACGGAGGTATCCTCGTGGCCAGACCCAGCAAGAACGTCTGCCTGCCGCTCCTGTTCCTTGCCGCGTGCGCAGGCGGTCCGCCCCCCCAAGCCTCGCCCAGTGCCGAGGGTGCGGCCATCGGCTCGGCGCCCAGTCGCAATCTCAACAGAATCACTCGCGAGGAGCTGTCGGACCCCTCGCTGGTGGGCACCGACCTGATGCAAGTGATCCGTCGCATGCGTCCGCAGTACCTCATGACGCGCGGCACCGTGAGCAAGTCGAATGCGGCCGCCGGCGCCGTGCAACTGTCTCTGGACGGCGGTTCCCTTCAGCCCCTCAGCAACTTGAACGCCCTGCGTGTTGAGGAAGTGCAGGAGGTGCGCTACTTCAATGCGAGCGAGGCCGCGCAGAAGTTCGGCTCGACGGCGAGCAGTGGCCCGGTAATCATGGTGACGCGTCGATAGCGACTGAATCGTTGATGGCTCGATGAACTTGCCGGCGCAGTGGGGTGACCCCGAGACGTTGTCGGGAAATGCGTCAACGGGACGACAGGCCGCCGTACCGAGTTAGAAGGAGCGATCGCGACGCGACAGTGGCTGCTCAGCGCGGAATGTCCACTCTCAAGATGTGATCATCGGCTACCACCCAGATGTGCGTGTCGCTCGCCTTGGCTACCTCGGCGCATCCCGTGAACTCCCCGAACGCGGGCAGGATGCCGACCTGGGTCCCGAAGGCAAAGCACGGCAGACGCACACGCTGATGCGCTGGGCCCACAAGCGTGGCACAGGGATGTATGTGCCCGGCAAGCACGTAGCCCTGCTCACTCGCTATTGGATGATGCATCAGCACAAAGGGCGGTTCGATGATCGGGCCATCCACGAAGTCGATGCCGACATACGCGGGCGGATCGCCGGTACGCTTGTCGTGATTGCCGCGCACAATCTGCATCGTGACCGCGGCATGCGACGCACGCCATGACGCGAGGTCGGTGAAGGTTTCGACATTGCGGCCCTCTCTCGCATGGAGGAAGTCGCCGAGGAAGACGAGGTGCTCCGGCTGCTTCTGGATGATGAGGGTATTGATGCGTTCGAGCGCCGAGGTCGTCGTGCCGTGCGGGACGTAGACGCCGAGTGCGCGGAATGACGCGGCCTTGCCGAAGTGTGGATCGGCAATGAGCAGCATCCGCCTCCGCGGCCAATAGACGGCACGCTCGACGCAGAGCTCGAGATCTTCGCCCGCGATGCTGGCGATCACCCTGCTGCCTTCTCGAGTGCGAGCTGCATGCGCTTGATGCGGTCGGCGAGCTTCTCGCTGGACACCCTGTTCCGCGTGCGGTCGATGAGGAGCGGGAAGGAGAAGGGCGTGAAGCGTTTCGGCTCGGTGAGGACGACTCGCGATTGCGAAAGACGCTCGAGGGTGCGACCGAGTCGGCTGCGCTCGAGCTGACGTTCGAGGACTTCGCGATGGGCCTGCGCGAGGAGGAGGTTGCCGGGCTCGTACTTCTCGAAGACGTCGAAGAAGAGTCCACTCGACGCCTGGAGTTGACGAGCGGTCTTGCCGGAGCGCGGGAATCCAGGGAAGACAAGCCCGGCGACGCGCGCGATCTCACGAAACTGCCGCTTGGCCATCTCGGCGGCGTTGAGCGACGCGGGGATGTCGTGGGCGAGGTGATGTGGAGACAATAGGAATGGATCTGTCGCATCGCTCTGGATCACGCTCAATGCCTGGTCCAGTGGCGGCTCCGTAGGGGACAGGAGTTCGAAGCCCCAGTCGTTGGAGGACATCACAAACGAAATGGGCGTGAGCTTCGACAGGCGATACGCGAAGAGCGCCGCCAGTCCCTCGTGGACGAGACGGCCCTCGAAGGGATAGATGAAGAGATGAAAACCATCGCGTGTCTTGATGCGCTCGATGAGCAACTCATCGGGGTGCGGAATGCCGGACCACTTCTGCTGGATCTTGAGGAGCTGCTCGACTGACTGGAGTTCAGCGCCGCGATAGATGCCGTTGGCGGCTTCGCCAAGCCGGTTGCGCAGCAGGTGGGCGAGCTCGCCGGAGAGTGGCATGCGGCTGCCCATCCACCGCGGAATGGCGCCCCTGGTATTCGGCGCTCGGCGCACCCACGCGCGCATGTCACGCACACGAATGAATACCAGCGGCGTTCCCGCAAAGAAGAAGCGATCGCCGGCCTTCATGCGGGCGACGAACGATTCCTCAACAGAACCGAGCACGCGGCCGCCCTGAAACTGCACGACGATGTGCGCGTCGCTGACGATCGTGCCGATGGACATGCGATGACGGCGCGCCAACTCACGGTTGTTGAGGACGTAGCGGCCGTTCTCAATCTCGAGGCGCGCATACTCGGGATAAGCGCCGAGGCTTTCTCCACCGGTGCCGACGAAGCGCAACACCCAGTGCCATTCGTCGTCGGTGAGCTCGGAGTACGCGCGGGTGGTGCGCACTTCCCGCAACAACTCGTCGGCGAGGAAGCCGCCGCCGAGTGCGACGGTGACGACGTGCTGGGCGAGGACGTCGAGTGGTCGTTCGACCTGCAGGCGTCCCTCGATGACACCGGACTCGAAGCCGTCACGCACGGCGGCGACCTCGAGCAGCTCGAGTGCGTTGGACGGCACACAGGTGATGCGACTCAACTCGCCGGGCCGGTGCCCGCTGCGGCCGGCACGCTGGAGTATCCGCGCGACGCCCTTGGGGCTGCCGATTTGTAACACGCGATCGACGGGAGAGAAGTCAACGCCGAGGTCGAGCGATGCGGTGGCGACGACGCAGCGAAGGGTACCACTGCGCATGCCGTTCTCCACCCAGTCGCGCCTCTTCCGGTCGAGCGAGCCGTGATGCAGTGCGATGGTGCCGGCCCATTCGGGTCGCGCCGCGAGGATGGCCTGATACCAGATCTCGGTCTGCGATCGCGTGTTGGTGAACACGATGGACGTCTGCCCTTCCTCGATGGCAGCGACGACTTGCGGCACCATTTGTGTGCCGAGGTGTCCGGCCCAGGGGAAGCGTTCGACGACCGGCGGAATCAGGGAGTCCACGATGATGCGCTTCGACTTGGCGCCCTCCACGATGCGCGCGGTGCCCTGTGTGCCGAGGAGTGCGTGTGCGGCGTCGTCCAGATTGCCGATGGTAGCGGAGAGTCCCCACGTGCGCGCGTCCGGTGCGAGGGTGCGGAAGCGCGCGAGGGCAAGTTCGACCTGCACGCCGCGCTTGGTGCCCATGAGTTCGTGCCATTCGTCCACGACGATGGCTTTCAGGTCATTGAAGATGTCACGAGCGTCGGGACGGGTGAGCAGGAGCGTGACGCTCTCGGGAGTCGTGACGAGCGCAGTGGGAAGACGCTTGCCCTGTCGTGCGCGTTGGCTGGGTGCGGTGTCGCCAGTGCGCGATTCGATGGTCCACGGTATGCCGAGTTCGACGATAGGCGCGCTCAGCGACGCGAGTGTGTCGGCGGCGAGGGCGCGGAGTGGAGTGATCCACAACACGCGCAGTGGTGGAGCGGTGGAGCGGCGGACTTTCTTTCCAGTCTCGCTTCGCTCCGGACGCGCATCCAGGAACTCGATGAGCGGACCGCACCACGCGGCGAGGGTCTTGCCCGTTCCGGTAGCGGAGTGAATGAGGCCGCTGCTGCCGCCGAGGTATTCGTTCCAGACTTCACGCTGGAAAGCAAGAGAGCTCCAGCCGCGCGACGCGAACCATGCTTCGATCTCGTTCACTGCTGCGCAGCGAGGAGGGTGCGCAACGTCTCGATCGTATCTGCCTCAGCGGCCGGCTTGTCGGTGCGCCAGCGCGCGATGCGCGGAAAGCGGACCGCGACGCCCGACTTGTGGCGAGGCGATTTCTGGATGCCCTCGAAGTGAAGCTCGAATACGTGCACCGGCTCGACGTGCCGCACAGGGCCGAACTTCTCGATGGTGTGCCGACGAATCCATGCGTCGAGCTCGCGGATCTCCCTATCGGTGAGTCCGGAGTAGGCTTTCGCGAAGGGAACGAGCGCGTCGCCATCGCGAACGGCGAAGGTATAGTCGGTGTGAAGGAGGGCGCGTCGCCCGTGGCCGGGCTGAGCGTACACCATCACGGCGTCGATGCTGAACGGCTGCACTTTCCACTTCCACCAGCTGCCCTTGCGACGTCCAACGCCATACTCGGAGTCGAGTCGCTTGAGCATCAGCCCCTCGGCGCGGTGTTCACGCGAGTTGGATTGTGCGAGGCGGGCGTCGTCCCATGTTGCCAACGCGATGGTGGGGGAAAGGAAAATGGAGCGAGCGGGTCCTTCTCCGCGCTCACAGACTGCTTCCAGTTTCGCGCGACGTGAGGACATCGATTCGGAACGCAGATCAATGCCGCCGAGTTCCAGGAGGTCGTACGCAATCAGCACCACCGGCACATCAGCGAGAATCTTGGGGCCGAGTTTCTTGCGGCCGATGCGGCGCTGGAGTTGCGCGAAGGGCATGGCGGCGTCGTCCAACCAGGGCATGACTTCCCCGTCGAGCACCGTTCCGTCGGGCAAGAGTTCCGCGGCAGCGACAATTTCCGGAAAGCGATCCGTGGCGAGTTCGCCACCCCGCGTCCAGATGTACGTCGTGCCGTCGCGGCGAATGACCTGCGAGCGGATACCATCCCACTTCCATTCGGCCTGCCACTCTGTCGGCTGGCCTAGTGCCTCGAGTTCGTCCTCCAGCGCATAGGCCAGATAGAACGGGAATGGACGCGAGCGATCTGCGTCGCTCGAATCGGGTTCGATCAGCGCGGAGAAGTTCTGGGCGCCTGGTGTCCAGTGGCCCGACAGGCGATGGGCGATGACACCTTCGTCGATGGAGCTGGCGCGAGCGAGGGCGCGGACGACGAGTTGCTCGGAGACACCCACGCGAAAGCTGCCGGTGATGAGCTTGTTCCAGATGAAGCGCTCGGTGCCGTCGAGTTGGCGCCATGCGTCGAGCACGGCGGTGCGTTGCTCATCTTCCGCCACGGTGCCGAGCGGAAGGAGGACTGTCTCGACCCATTCGTGCAGGGGCTTCTCCGCGTTCACCACCGTCGGCGGCGGCAGCAGCAATGCGATCGTCTCGGCGAGGTCGCCGACGGCGTGATAGCACTCCTCGAACAGCCACGGCGGCACGCCGGATTCGGTCATTGCCCACTCAGCAACCTTGCGCACACCGATCAGGCGCTTGGGCCGGCCGCCGGAGAGGAAATACACGGCCCACGCCGCGTTGGCCGGCGACGCAGTTGCGAAGTACTCGGCCATCGCCTCCACCTTGCGATTGGTGGACGTGGTCGAGTCGATGGCGCTGAAGAGCAGGGCGAACTGCTTCACGCGATCGCCTCCTCGTCGGCGACCGCGGGGCCCTGCTCGTCCTCGCCTTCCCAGTGGCTGGCGATGGCTTGCGCGGCGAGGCCCTTGTCCGTGAGGTATCTAACCACCTGCTCGCGATAGCCATGCGTGACCCACACGTTCTCGGCGCCCGTTGCCGCGACCGCCTCGATGAGCGCGGGCCAGTCGACGTGATCGGAGAGGATGAACCCCTTGTCGAGCGAGCGTCGACGTCGAGCGCCGCGGACCTGCATCCATCCGGAGGCGAAGGCGGTGGAGATGTCGCCGAAGCGCCTGAGCCAGGTGCTGCCCGCTGCGGATGGTGGGGCGATGATCAACGAGCCGGCGAAGCTCGTGCCTTTCGGTTGCGCGACAACCGGCGACGTAGGATGCAGCGTGATTCCGCTTTCGCGATAGTCATTCGTCAATCGCTCGACGGCGCCGTGTGTATAGATGGGGCCGATGTCTGCGCCGAGCATGCCGGCGAGGATGCGTTGGGCCTTGCCGAGTGCATAGGCGTAGATGATGGAGGCGCGCCCGAGGGCGGCGTTTTCTGCCCACCAGGTGCGCATGTCGGCGAACGTCTCGTGCTGCGAGCACCATCTATATATGGGAAGGCCGAACGTGGATTCGGTGATGAAGGTGTTGCAGCGCACCGGCTCGAATGCGGAGCAGGTTGGGTCGGGTTCAGTCTTGTAGTCGCCGGAGACGCACCAGACGTCGCCGTCGAGTTCGAGTCGCACCTGCGCGGAGCCGAGTATGTGGCCGGCTGGGACCAGGGTGATGCGGACGCCGTTGATGGTGCGCGGCTCGCCGTAATCGATGAGTTCGATGTTGGCGTCGGCTCCCATGCGCGTTCGAAGGACGCGTCCGCCATCGCGTGAGGCGAGATAGTGCTTGCTCCCCCAGCGCGCGTGGTCGCCGTGCGCGTGGGTGATGATGGCGCGATCGACCGGGAGCCAGGGGTCGATGTAGACGTCGGCGGCCGCGCAGTAAAGGCCGCGCTCGGTGAGCTGGAGCATTCCCTTTATCATAGCAAGAATGCTTCTCGCACGGTCTCGAGGCGCGGCTCCCGATGATCAGGCCGCGGTGGCGACCGCCGCCGGTGCTGGCCCCGCGTCAACGAGCTGCGTGAGTACCGGATCGAAACGCAGGTTCGTCACACGTTGAAGCGAAACAACAGGACGTCGCCATCCTGCACGACATACTCCTTACCTTCCTGCCGCATCACGCCCCTTTCCTTCACCCCTTTCCAGCCACCTAAGCGGATGAAGTCGTCATAGCTGGCCGTCTCCGCCTTGATGAAGCCTCGCTCGAAGTCGCTGTGAATGACGCCCGCCGCTTGCGGTGCAGTGTCGCCGAAATGGATGGTCCAGGCGCGAACCTCTACCTCGCCAGCCGTGAAGTACGTCTGAAGTCCGAGCAGGTGATAGCCCCCCTTGATGAGGCGATCGAGCCCGGCACTTTCGAGGCCCAGGCTGGCGAGAAACTCCTTCCGATCCTCCGCCGGCAGTTCCGCCAGTTCGCTCTCGATCTTCGCGGAGAAGGCGACGATCTCGGCTTGCTCGCCACTGTTCTCCACGGCCTTGCGCAACGCGGCCAGATGCGGGCCTTCTTCGCCAGACAGCTCGGCGTCGGTGACGTTCGCGGCATACAGAATCGGCTTCGCCGTCATGAGTGAGAGAGGCTTGAGAAGGGCGAGCTGTGCGGGATCGAGCTGTGCTTCCCACAGGCCCTTGCCTTCCTTCAGGAACTCGTGCGCCCTCTCGATGGTCGGCAGTTCCGCGAGCGCTTCCTTGTCGCCCGTCTTGGCGGACCGCCTGACCCGGTCGAGCCGTTTCTCGACGGTAGAGAGATCCGCGAGCGCCAGTTCGAACTCGATCACCTCTCGATCGCGAACGGGATCCACCGACCCCATGACGTGAAGGATGTCATCGTCGTCGAAGCACCGGACGACGTGCACGATGGCGTCGGTCTCCCGGATGTTCGCGAGAAACTGGTTACCAAGTCCCTCGCCTTTGCTCGCGCCTTCTACGAGCCCGGCGATATCCACGAACTCGACCGCCGCCGGCACGATTTTCTGCGGCTCGACGATCCTGGCGAGCGCATCGAGACGATCGTCGGGAACGTTGACCCGGCCGATATTGGGGTCCTTGGTCGCGAAGGGATAATTCGCGGCCAGCACGCCAGCGCTCGTGAGCGCGTTAAACAACGTGGACTTGCCGACGTTCGGCAACCCAACGATTCCGAGTCTGAGCATCTGAATGTCTTGAAGTGAATCGAGGCACGCCTTGGCGAAAGCTAATCGTTGTTGGGCTTCGGCACGGCGCGACTCTGCGCGTCAAGCGCGCCCTTCATGCCATCGCGGATCCACGCCTCGATGACCTCGGTCACCAGGGGAAACGTCGCCTGGATCGCCTCCGTGTCGCGCTTGCCGACCGCGCCAAGTACGTAGTCCTTGAGCGGTCCGCCGGGCGGTCGCGCCGGGTCCCCGACGCCGAGGCGCAGCCGGGCGTACTGCTGCGAGCCGATCGCCTGCTGAACCGACTTGAGGCCGTTGTGTCCGCCGGCCCCGCCTTCCGCGCGCACTCGCCACGTGCCGGTCGGAATCGCGGCGTCGTCAACGACGACGATCAGGTCGTTGGCAGCGGTCCAGAATGGACGCCGCGCGTACTGCACCAGCACGCCGCCGGACAGATTCATGTAGGTCTGCGGCTTGACCAAACGAACAATTTCTTTCAGGCCGGAGAGCTGTCCCTGCACGACCCTTGCCTGACCGTCCTTTTTCCAGCCGTCGAACCCCCATCGATCGGCGAGATGGTCCACGAGCCACCACCCCACGTTGTGGCGCGTGCGCTCGTATTCCTTGCCGGGGTTCCCGAGGCCCAAAATCACCTTCATCGCCGTCGTCTCGTCGTCTGAATGCGACGACGGCTCCACCCCGGAAGGGCGGAGCCGCCGCGTGAGTGCTGCAAAGAACGCGCGAATTATTTCGCGTCCTCTTCTTCCTTTGTCTTGCGGATCAACTCGGGCTCGGCGACACTCGGCTCGGCAGCAACGGCCTCCACGACGGCACGCGGCGCGATCACGGCGCAGATCGTCGCGTCCTCGTCACTCAGCACTTCGATGCCCTCGGGTAGCTTGATGTCTCGCACATGCAGGGAATGGCCCATTGCCAGGTGCGTGACGTCGACGTCGATGTGGTTCGGGATGGACGACGGATCCACGAGGACTTCGACGCTGTGCAGGATCTGCTCGAGCAGCGCACCGCTCAGGCGGACGCCGTCTGGAGTTCCGACATAGACGATCGGGATGTTGACGGTGACCTTCTCGCCCGCCACCAGCTCCTGGAAATCGATATGCAGAATCTGCTTCTTGAACGGATGGCGCTGGACCTCGCGGATCAACGTGTTCGTCGTAGCGCCACCGAGCGACAGCTGAACGACGGTGCTGCCGCGCGAGATGGACGACAGAAGCTTCTCGAGATCGCGCGCGTTCACGGAAAGTGATTGTGCTTCGCGTGCGTGGCCGTATACAACGCCGGGAACCAGGCCGGCCGCGCGAAGCTTTCGCGCGACACCCTTGCCGGAGTCGGAGCGCTTTTCAGCGCTGAGAGATGCTGATGCCATGATTCAATTCCTGATCATACGTTATTCGACTGCAGCGAACCGCGACTCCGGTGCAACTCTCAGGCGGCTGCGTCCGCCCTACCATACCGGTGCTGGTACGACCAGCGTAATCGCGGGAACAAAGACGACGACCTGCAACCTACGGACTGTACTCCTCGGTTCCTGAAAGATCGGTTCTCCGTGCAGAACGGGACAACCGGAGGCCGGGAACCGACTTCAGCCATCAATCAAATAGCGAACTCACGCTCTGCTCTGCGTGGGTGTAGCGAATCGCCTTGGCCAACAGCTCTCCAACGGACAGAATCGTCAGTCGGTCGAACCGCCGTTCCGGAGGCAGAAGGATCGTATCGGTCACCGCGACCTCGACGATTGGAGAGTCCTTCAGCCGCTGCACAGCGGGGCCGCTGAAGAGCGCATGCGTTGCGCAGGCATAGATGTCGTTCGCGCCCAAGCGCTTGAGCGCATGCGCCGCTTCTGATATCGTGCCCGCGGTATCGATCATGTCGTCGGCGAGGATGCAATCGCGTCCTTCCACCTCACCGACCACGTTCACCACTTCGCTCACGTTCGCGCGCGGACGCCGCTTGTCGATGATGGCCAGCGAAGCGTCGAGCCGCTTCGCAAATCCGCGCGCCATCTTGGCGGAGCCGACGTCCGGCGCGACCACGACGATGTCCTTCAGTGTCTTTTTCTTGAAGTGCGATGTCAGCACTGGCATCGCATAAAGGTGGTCGACAGGAATGTCGAAGAACCCCTGCAATTGGTGCTGATGAAAATCGATTCCAAGCACGCGATCAGCGCCCGCACCCACAATCATGTTCGCCATGAGCTTGGCGCCGATCGAGACACGCGGCTGATCCTTCCGGTCCTGGCGTGCGTACCCGTAGTAGGGCGTGACCACCGTGACCCGTGCCGCGCTCGCCCGCTTTGCCGCGTCGATCAAGAGCAGCAGCTCGATGATGTTCTCGGCGGGCGGGTTGGTGCTCTGCACGATGAAAACGTCGTTGCCGCGAACGTTCTCATCGATTCGGACAAAGATCTCCCCATCAGAGAACCGCATTGTGTTCAGTTTGCACAACTCCACCCCGAGTTGCCCGGCTATCTCCTGGGCGAGCGGTCTATTTCCCGTTCCGGATAACAACTTGAAACCGTGAGCGGGTACGGCGAGGCCGTCCATGAAGAACCTTATAAGCTAATGGTGTGACGCGACTTGGTCCAAAGCCAATTCAAGATTGCCCCTCTTGGATTCGAACCAAGATTCGCGGCTCCAAAGGCCGCTGTCCTGCCATTGGACGAAGGGGCAGCACCCGCTTCCCAGCCCTCAAAGCTAGTCGATCAGCACCACGGGCTCAACTCGTGTTGCCGTTGCCGTGCGCAAGGTGGGAGGCTGCGTCCCGACCGACCCCGCGCCGGTAGGCGGCATGATACCGAAAACGGCCGAGCCGGAGCCGCTCAGCATCACCAGTGCCAGCCCCAAGTCGTTTCTGAGCGTGGCGACGGCGCGATTGATGTCCTTATACCGAGCGGAAACGACAGGCTCGAAGTCGTTGACCGCCACCGACTGTAGGTAGCTCCAATCGCTGAGACGCGTGCTATCGAGGACGGAGGGCTCCGTCGTGTCGCCCCGGGACCCTCTTGCCTCATCCAGCCAGCCGTAGGCCGCGGCCGTGTTCACGGCGAATGGTGGGACGACCACCAGTACCGTCGCTTGCGGCGGCGGCACCAGCGCCAACATGCGCTCGCCTCGTCCCCACGCCAGCGCATACGCGCTCTCGCCCGTGAGAAATGGAACGTCCGCCCCGAGCGCAGCGCCGATCCGGAGCAATGGCGCGAGGCCGAGCGGCTCATCGGCCAACAGGTCCAGCGCGCGGAGCACTGCCCCCGCATCCGCGCTGCCGCCGCCCAATCCGCCGCCGATCGGAATGTGTTTCTCGATTTCTATGGAAAAGCCGCCACCCTGTCCTGAAGCCTGCAGGTACGCTTCCGCCGCGCGCCACGCGAGATTGTGTTCTTGATCGCCAAGATGCGACAAGTCCACGTCGCCGCGGACGTCAAGAGAGCGCGTGCCAAGCGTTCGTCGGACGGTGATGCCGTCCGACAGATCCAGTCGGAGGAACAGCGTCTCGAGTTGATGAAACCCGCTGGCTTCTCGAGCGATGACGCGGAGGAGCAGATTTACCTTCGCTTGCGCGGCTACGCGTGCACCCCTTCCGGCGCGAGTTGGCGGAACGGGGCGCCCGCCGGTCACGCGTCGGGCCGCATCGACGATCCGAGCGGCGATTCCTCGTCGCTGTCTCTTTCCGCGCGCTCGATTTCGCCCATCGAGAGCCCCGCGCGAAGGAAGTACCATGCCCCGATCAATGTGATGGGCAGATACGAGAGCGCATGAAAGCCGATAGCCCAGGTTACGGCGGCATCGGGACTGACACCGTACAGCGACAGCCCCTCCTTGCCAAACAGCTCGAAGACGCCAAAGAACCCGGGCGCCTGAGGCGCGGCGACGCCGATCGCGATGATGCCTTGCAGGAACAACGCGGCGCTGAATGGCGCGGTGATGCCCACGGCGCGGAACGCGATCCAGAACGCAAATGCATTGAGGAGCCAGTGCACGAGGGTCCACCCAAACACCGCGGCAAACCGGCTCGGCGTTCGCAGCACGCTCAACCCGTGCGTCAGAGCAACGAGCGCCGTGCGGCCCTTTGCCTCGAGCTTCGGCGCGACTCGGCTCGCGATCAACTCATACAGTACCAGCACGCGGCCGGGAAAGAGGACCATCGAGTACATGCCGACCAGCACGACGACGACGACCAGCACGCCGCCCATGGCGATGCTCGACATCGAATGCCCGAATACCTGCGCGCCTTTCGGGAATGCAGGGTCGAGCATGGAGCCGAACATCAACATCAGCACTACCACGGCGTCGAACAGACGGTCCACGGCCAGCGACGCGAACGCGGCGGGAAACGGCACTTTCGGCGTTGACCGAGAGAGCGCAAAGGCGCGGGCCAGTTCGCCGGCGCGCGCCGGCACGACGTTGTTGATCATCATCCCGATGGCGGTCGGTCGCCACAGCGTGCCGAACGGCAAGTCGGGCGCGACGGGATCGAGTATCGGTCGCCACCGCCGGGCGCGCAGGGGAAAGATGAAGGTCGCGGCGATAGCGGACGCCGCGAGCAGTGAGCCGTTTGCGTGGCGCAGATTCGTCAGGAGACTGGCAAACGGAATGTCCTTGAACGCGAGATAGAGAAACCCCGCGCTCAGGACGACGCCGAGTGCGCTCCGCCAGTTGAGCTTCATTCGGAGCTTCAGGTCGTGAGCGCGAGATCGAGCAGAGCGAACAGTTCGTCGAGCGCTAGGGAGTCCACAGGACCGCCGCTCAGTTTCATCTCGTCGCGGAGCTCCACGCAGCGCTCGATGGCAGAGCGTCCGCGGTACAGGAGCTTCTCGATCGGGACCGGCGGTTGCTCCACCATGGGAGCCGGCGCGGCGAGCGGCGTCCGTTCGAGGGCGCCGAGCCGGTCGATGCCGGCGTCGAGCAGCTCCGTACGACCGGTGGATGTGAACACGGCGCTGGCCGCCTCGACGGCGACTCGTGCCGCGGCGGGCGCCAGGCGCTCCTCCGGAGCAGCGCCGGGTTGGGCAACCGCCGGGACTGAGGCGATCGGTGTCATACTGGACGTTCGCGAAACCCTCAGCGCATCCACGCGCTGACCGACATCCGACTGCGAGAGGGTGGGGTGCGACAGCAGCGTGGCCACCTCCTCCAGCGCAGTCAACGCCGCACCGTCCAACCGCACCACGGAATCAAGATGCGAGGCGATGAAGAAGGCCGTGTCCTGTTCTCCGAAACTCTCCGCCGCCAAACGCAGCGCGCGCAGGGCCTGCCGCAGGTCGCGCCGCACTCGCTCCTGCGCGGGCGCGTCGAGGGCACTGCGCGCCTCGCCGACCAGGCGCCGCAGGTGCTCCGCCTGGCTGACCACCTCCAGGCCGAACCGCTCAGTCGGCGTCGTGGGTGGGTGTGCCGACCGTTCCACGATGGTCGGTCCCCCGTCGGAGTAGAACAGCTCCGCTATTGGGACCACGCGGTCCGCGTCCGTCTCTCGCTCCTGCATGGTTTCGAGTGCGGCCGCGAATCGAGACATATCCTTGGACGCCGCCTCCGTCTCCACTCCGGTGCGAATCGACGCGGCGAGTCCCCGCAGCACGGTCGCGGCGGCGGCGAGCACCGCGATCCGCTCCGCGCCAAGGGATTGCACTCCCACCTCGAGCGGTTGCGCAGCGCGCTCCGCAGCCTCGAGGACGTCGGCGAGCGACGAATAGTCCCGGATACTGGCGATGCCGCGCAGAGCGCGCACGCGCCTCAACACGTTCACCGCGGCGTCGCGGTCGCCGGGCCGCGTGGCGAGGAGTTCGAGGCCCGCGCCGATGTTGGCTGCCTCGTTTGCGATGAATCCGTCGTGTGAGTGTACGCTCGGCGACGAGAGCGGCGTCAGGCCGCGCACTGGCGCATAGCGCGTCAGCTCGTCGATGCGCCCGCGGGCGCGTTGCTCGTCCGCGTCGCCCCAGGAGCGAAGGCTGTGCAACAGCACCTTGCAGTCGTCCACAGCCGAAACAAGCGCGCCCTTGAGGGACATGTCCCACTGGAGTGCGCCCTCCCGAAGCGATCGTCCGACTCGCTCGATGCCGGCGGCAAGCTCCGAGAACGAACTCAACTTCGCCATCGTCGCGCTACCCCGGAGCGCACGTCCGACTCGCTGCAAAGCTTCCGAGTCCGGCGCCGCCGAGCCGGCACGAAGCAGCACGGCGTCGAGTTGCTCGACGTAGTCGCTGGCTTCGAGGATGAAGAAGTCGAGGTACCCGACCGGGGTGGGAGGCGTCATGGGTGCAGTGAAGTTATGGCGAGGTGCTTGCCGCGTCCATCGCCGCCCGAAGCTCGTGAATGGCCCGCTCGATGCCGACAAAGATGGCGCGGGAAATGACATGGTGGCCGATATTCAACTCTTCGATTTCCGGGATCGCCGCCACAGGGCCCACGTTGGCGGTGGTCAGGCCGTGTCCCGCGTGGACGGCGAGACCGAGTGAAACGCCCAGCGCGGCCCCCTCCTGTAGCGCCGCGATCGTGCCGGGATCGTGGGGCGCCTGCGCATAGCGCCCCGTATGGAGTTCGATGGAATCGGCGCCGAGATCGTGCGAACGGGAAATGCTCGGGCGGTCGGCATCGATGAACAGGCTGGTGCGAATGCCCGCTTTGGACAGCCGCCGCAGCGCGGGACCGATCCGTGCCGCGCCACCCGCGACGTCAAGACCACCTTCGGTGGTGATCTCCTCGCGCCGTTCGGGTACGAGGGTGACTTGATACGGCCGGAGCCGTTCCGCGAGTGCGATCATCTCGTCGGTACAGGCCATTTCCAGGTTGAACACCGAGGTGACCGCTGCCGCGATGGCCTCGATGTCCGCGTCCTGCATATGCCGTCGGTCCTCGCGCAGGTGCGCGGTAATCCCGTCCGCCCCCGCGCGCTCGCAGAGCGCAACGGCGTGCACCGGAACGGGCTCCTCGCCGTGCCGCGCCTGCCGCACTGTGGCGACATGGTCGATGTTGATGTAGAGTCGCTGACGTGATTTCATGGTGACATGAGCCTGCTTGAAGGTTGTCCTGCGCAGTGGTGTCGCCTTACGTTTCCATCCACCCTAGGAGATCACGCGTGAGAAAGCTGCTGATCGGCCTGCTGTTCGTCAGTTCGTGCAAGTCGAGCACGATGGAAATTCCAGTGACGACGCCGATGCCCGCCGCAGCGGCAGTCAATGCCCGACCGGCGCTCGATGTATTTCTCGCCGCAATCCGGGCGCAGGACCTCCAGGCCCTGTCAGCGGCGTGGGGAGACCGGAACGGTCCCATTCGTGACAGCAAGCTCGTGGGTCGCCAGGAAATGGAAGAACGCGAGTTGTATCTCATGAAGTGTTTCAAGCACGACAGTTACCGAGTACTCGGCGAATCGCCCGCGGCGGACAATGAGCGCGTGTTGCAAGTGGAACTCACGCGGGGAACGCTCCGACGCACCACGGATTTCTATGCTGCAAAGGGTCCGGATCGATGGTACGTGCGTTCGGGAAACTTGTCGGCAGTGCAGGAACTCTGCACGGCGAAGTAGCATTGCCAGGCGTTCGGCTGCGTCCGGTAGTCAGAACTCACTGAGTTCGATGAGCACACCGCCGGTGGCGCTTGGGTGGATAAATGCGATACGTTTCGCTTCTGCGCCGATGCGCGGGGTTTCGTCGATCAAGCGCACCCCCGCAGCTTTGCATCGGGCCAGCGTGGCATCGAGGTCATCCACCGCGAAACAGATGTGATGGATCCCCGGGCCCCGCTTGGCAACATACTTTCCAACCGGGCTGTCTGGAGATTCTGCTTCGAGGAGCTCCACGAGAGATTCGCCAGCCTGTACGCCGGCGATGCGCGCACCGTCGGCGTTGTCGAGAGAGACCTCGGACATGCCGAGAAGATCGCGGTAGAACGGAAGGATC
The DNA here is from genome assembly GCA_025362035.1 of Gemmatimonadaceae bacterium. GTDB lineage: Bacteria > Gemmatimonadota > Gemmatimonadetes > Gemmatimonadales > Gemmatimonadaceae > AG11. Next base: position 26,253 of record JANYIN010000087.1, read on the forward strand.
CGGTCGAGCGCCTGGACGGCAATGCCCACATGGGCGATCCGGGTTGGGCGGGGGGAAACGTCAGTCATAGCGAGTGCGCTGGGGTAGTGATGCCGTAGCGCTGAATATTAATTCTGTGGGCGGCGGGTTGGATGGCTGCCAGGAGCGAAGCGAGTCGATGTCGAATGCGACAGCGGTGACCGATGCAGATTTCGATACGCAGGTCGAGCAGGCGCCCGGCCTCACGGTGGTGGATTTTTGGGCAACGTGGTGCGGACCGTGCCGCATGATCGCGCCAATTCTCGATCAACTTGCGCTCGACTACGCCGGGCAGGTCAAGGTCACGAAGGTGGACGTCGACGCGAACATCAAGACGGCGACACGCTTCAATGTGCGGTCCATTCCCATGTTGCTCTTCTTCAAGGGCGGTAAGGTCGTGGACCAGATCGTGGGTGCCGTGCCGCGTCAGGCCATAGAGGCCAAGCTCAAGCAACACGTGGCGTGAGGTATGGGGCGACGGCCAGCGCCGTTGCCCTCCCGATTCCCGCGCCGCACATTAGGGCCGAGGCGACGTTCGTCGCCCCGGCCCTTTTTTCTCCGCCAGATGCCAGCGACCGTTGCAGGACTGCGCTATCCGCGTTCGCGGGTTCTCCTCCCGCGCACACGACTGGCGTACGTGCACCTCCGCAATCTTCTGCATGACGCGAAGCGCGATCGCTCGGCACGGGTCTCGGCATATGTCGCCATCTGGTTGCCGGAAGAGTTCCTGGTGCTATACCTGCAACGCGGCGAGCTGGTGAACGCCTGCACCCACGACGGAAAGGACTTCCACCCCCTGGCCATCGGCGCGGCACTCGAAAAGGTGCCTGCCGAGCCCGAATACGGCGAAGTCTGTTTCCACGAGGCGGACGACGATCAGCTCTCGTGTATGTACACGACGCAGACCGTGGCGCCGATCCCATGGCCGGCCGAACTCAGGGCCACGGATCCCGGCGCGCTGTTTCCGTATCTGATGGCCACTACGTTCGACGGCCTGGTGGAGATCGCGTCGGAAGGCGAGGTGAACTACCTGCTCTTCCGCAATGGTGCGGCCCACACGGGTTATCTGTCCGGACCATCGTCGGTCACGCTCGTTAACGGAGTGAGCCGGCTCTTCGATCGGGAGCACCGCGCGCTGCACCTGAACGTGCGGCACTGGCCCGTTTCGGAGCCGCTTCCCATTCAAGCCCCACCGGGGCTGGTCCAGGCGTACCGCGATCTCGCCACGTCGTTGGTACTTCGGCTTGTGGCCGACGGACGCGACAGTGCGCCAGCTATTGCTGAACACGCCCGCGTGACGCTTATCACCTCGCACCCGTCGCTCGACGGGTTCTCGTTCAATGGCAGAACGCCTCGTGCAGTGGTAGCCGACGCAGAGGCGCTCACCGACGCGATTGCGGCCTTCATAAACGAACTGTTGTGGACGGCGACCGATCAGGAGGGGGGCGGCCCCGAAAAGTTGCTCCGCGAGTTGACGCATGAGCGGCGGCATCTCTTCCACTCCGCCGGCCTGTTCGATCGACTCTCGTGGAAATTGGGGTGACGGAAGTCGGTGCTGGCACATTGTACGTCGTCAGCACCCCCATCGGAAACATGGGGGATTTTTCATTCCGCGCGGTGGAAGTGCTGAAGGGCGTCGCCGCGGTCCTCGCTGAGGACACACGTCACACACGCCACCTGCTCGACCGGTATGCCATCGCCACGCCGCTCGTTGCATATCACGAACACAACGAGGCGAAAACGACGCCCGGTCTGATTGTGCGGCTGGGTCGGGGAGAATCACTCGCACTCGTATCCGACGCGGGCACGCCGCTGCTTTCTGACCCAGGGGCGAGACTCATGCGCGCTGCGGTGGATGCGGGGATTCGCGCGTCGCCCGTGCCTGGGGCGTCGGCAATGCTGGCGGCGCTCGTGGTGTCCGGACTCGAACTGGACCGGTTCACGTTCTACGGCTTTCTGCCGCGCCGAGGAAAGGAACGTCGTATTACGTTGGACGAAATTGCCGCTCTCAGGCACGCAGCAATACTGTACGAGGCGCCGTCACGCGTGGGAGACACACTGGGAGAACTTGTTGCCGCCGGCGCCGGCGAGCGCCAAACGATCGTCGCCCGAGAGTTGACCAAGCAATATGAGGAACTCCGGCGGGGAACGGTCAGCGCGCTCGCGGCGTATTACGGCAGTGCGCCGATCAGAGGAGAAGTCGTGATCATTGTCGCGGGAGCGCAAGCGCCCACGGGACCCAGCGAAGCTGACCTTCGGTTGCGCGCGCAGGAGTTGCGCGCGCAGGGGCATGCACCGCGCGACATTGCGGGTGTCCTCGCGTCCGAGCTCGGCGCGCCGCGAAACCTCGCATACCGGCTGGCCCACGAGTGATCGGGCCTTCTGTATGGGTGCGTCGCGCGAGCGTCGTGGTCGCGGCGCTCCTCCTTCCGCTTGCGGCCGCGCGCCACACGCCGCGTCTCACCGTAGCTCGTCTCCAGTACGATGGCGGCGGCGATTGGTACGCCAACCCGTCGAGTCTGCCGAACCTGCTGGCGGCGATTCGCGAACGCACGTCGCTTCCGGTGGAAAAGACCGAAGCGCGTGTGACGCTCCTGGACGACAGATTGTGGGACTACCCCTTTCTGCACATGACAGGGCACGGAAACGTGAAGTTCACCGACGCCGAGGTCGTGCGGCTGCGCACGTATCTGCAGCGCGGCGGGTTTCTGCACGCCGACGACAACTACGGGTTGGACGAGAGCTTCCGGCGTGAGATCAAACGGGTCTTCCCCGATCGCGAGCTCGTGGATGTTCCCTTGTCGCACCCGATTTATCACGCGGTGTACGACTTTCCAAAGGGCATTCCAAAAATCCACGAGCACGACGGGAAACCCGCTCGCGGCTTCGGCATCTTCCTTGGGAATCGGCTTGCGGTGTTCTACTCCTATTCGAGTGACCTCGGTAATGGGTGGGAGGATCCGGAGACGTATCACGATCCAGTCGCGCTCCATGAAGCCGCGCTGCGTATGGGCGTGAACCTCTTCGTCTACGCCGCCACGAGCAGGCCAGTCCCATGACGATTCGTGCGCGGGTGCAGTCCGAACGGCGCTATCTTCGCCGAGCCGAGCTTGCGTCGGGCTCCTTGCAGGCGGCCGCGGTCATTGCGGTGCTGCTGACAATCGCGGCCGCGGTGCTCGGCCGTGCTCGATGGCTCCACCTGCCACGCAGCGTGCCACTCCTCGTCTGGCTCATGATGGTCCTGATGCTCGCCGCTTTGGCGTGGCGCACGCGGCGCCGGCTCCAGCGCGACGGTTCGGAGCGCGACGTCGCCCTCACGATCGAGGTGGAGCAGGGGATGCGACGCGGGTTGTTGCTCGGCGCGCTCGAACTGGAGGGGGAGGGCGCGCTTGCGGGCCACGCCGCGGCGTCCGCCCGTCGTGCAATGCCGCTCGACGCGCCGCTTGCCCCGGCCATGCGCCGAGCACGTTCGCGCCGCGCCATGGCCGCCGCGGGCGCGGCCGCACTCGCTGCCGTCCTGCTGTTCACCGCTTCTCCGCTGTTCGGGGACGGCCTGCGCGCAGTCTTCCGGCCGATCGACGCGTGGCGGGGCCGGCTGCTCGAACGTCCACGAATCGACGGCGCGCCCGCTGAACTCCTTCGCGGTTCGCCGTTGCGTGTGTCCGTGCATGCGCCGGGCCGCCGAAGCGTCTATCTGGATGTTCGCGCGATGGGCGACGCATGGCATACCGACACCCTCGCGGTCGATGCCGTCACGGGGAACGCCGCGTGGTCGATCGACGCGTTGCGGGGCGACCTGCGGCTCGTCGCGTCGGACGGACGCGCCACGAGCGACAGCGCGGTCGTACACGCCGCCGACCGCCCGTTTGTTGGCGCCGTCACGTTGCGTGCACACTATCCGCGCTACCTCGGTCGCGCCGACGAGTCGTTCCCCGTTGGCGAAGCGCTCCATCTGCCACGCGGCACCATGCTCGATGTGTCGGGCCGCGCATCCGTTTCGCTCGGCGACGTGGCTCTCGTGGCGCCCGACGGCACGCGATTTCCCCTCGCGACGCAAGGACAGACGTTCGCCGGACACTTCACGCCCGAACGCTCGGCGCAACTGCGCTGGACGGCACGCGGTCCCGGCGGCTTGGTCCCCGACCTTCCGGAGCCGATCGATCTCGAGGTCGTACCGGATTCGGCGCCCCGCGTCATGATCAGTGTGCCCATTGGCGATACGGTGCTCGTGTCTGGCGATCCCGTGAGTCTCGAACTCCACGTCCATGATGATCACGGGGTTGCCACGGTGGCCTTGCGCATCATCCGTGGGATGGGGCGCGAGAACGGTTCTACCGTTCAGGCGGTTGCGGCCAGTGTGGGAACCACATGGAGCGGCTCCGCGAATGTCGACGTGCAGGCTCTTCACATGGCACAGGGCGACGCGGTACGCGTTCGCGCCGAAGCCGAGGACGCGTCGCCGTGGGCGCAGCGCGGGGTGAGCCGAGAGCTCGTGCTGCGTCTCGCCACGAGTGAGGAGCAACGGTTGACGGCTCGCGCGCTCGGCGATTCTGCGGTGGAGGCCGCGCGGGCAGCCGTGAACGCTGAAAAGTCGCTGGCGCAACGCACGGACGAAGCCGCGCGCGCGCAGGCGCGGCAGGGTGCATCGAAAGAGTCAGCGGCGAGCGCGAACTCCGGCGCCGCGCAAAAAGGCGCAATGAAGTTCGAGAGCGCCGAAAAGGCCCGCGCGCTGGCACAGGAGCAGCGCGCGATGGCGGACCGCGTGCAGAAGCTGAAGCGGGCCACGCAGCAGTTGGAGCAGCAACTCAAGGCGGCCGGAGCGCTGGACACGGCGCTCGCGCGGCAGTTGGGTGAGGCGCAGGCACTTCTTCGTCAA
>JANYIN010000109.1 GCA_025362035.1 Gemmatimonadaceae bacterium
CCGAGGCTGATGGGGCAGACGTCTTCCTCAGCTCGGGCGCCATTCAGTACGTCGAGGAGCCGCTGTGGCAGAAGCTGGCCACACTGAAAGCGCTTCCCACGCACGTCCTGCTCAACAAGGTGCCATGCTGTCCTGATCGCCAATTCTTCTCAGTGCAGAACATCCATGTGGCGTTCGTGCCATACCGGATCTTCGATCAGCGGGAACTGATGACGGAGATGACGCACTTGGGATACGCGCCGGTCGATAGCTGGGCAGTCCCGGACCGCCCCTTCTCGGTGCCGTTCTATCCCGAGGCGCGGGCGCAGCACGTGGGCATGTATTACAGGTTGCGGGGCTGAGTCTCGTCGCGCCCGTTGTGTCGACACCGGCGTGATTGACATCGCGGCTGGATCCCGGCGCAACGTGAGTTGGGGTGGGTGAACTGGATGAGCTCGTGGCGCAGCTCGACTTCGACGCCAGCGACGCCATTCGTGTCTCTCGCCGTGACCGCGCTTTCGATCTGGAAGCCGAAGGGCATCGCGGCACCAGGTCGGGGGCGGGCATGCGTATTCTCATGATCAGATCGGCATCCCTCGTGAGGCGTGCTGACACGATGCACGCTTCTATCGCGAATGCTTATGGGAGAGGGTGCTTGGCGCGTGGCCGCCGCTGCAACAACAACACCCCGACGCAGCCTCGAGCTTCGGCGCCTGCACCTCGAGAGCCGCGCTGAAGCCGGCTACTCCGATTGCACCGAGGGCCGTCGTGATCACGCGATCCCGCTCCTCCATACCGGCAACGGCCATGCTCGCCCGGCCGACCTGCACCGATACGCCGGCGATGCCTGGCGTCGCTCGCAGTGCACGCTCGACGGCACTCACGCAGTGACCACAGCTCATGCCCTCGATTCTCATCGTGACGGTGTCCGACATTGCAGCCTCCTCGAATGAGCCTTTCCACACGGGCACCTCTGTGCTCCATATACCCCCTCCCCCTATACATTAGTTCCGAGGGATCGAGCGGTGGCCTGCTCGATGGCTTCGGGGGCGTGGTGTGGTACTCCTTCATGTGCGAGAGATTGAGGACGCGGCGAACGCCCTCCCGCACCATTGCATCCGAGGTGACGATCAGGATGACCATGTTGTTGGACGTCACGAGCGCAGGCGGCTTCCCCCACATGAGCACCCCATCGGGCATGCGCATGAGCCGGTCGAAGCGGTCGATGTCCCGCGCCGCGGCGTTCGCGTCGCCATAGAGGTAGATCTCGAGCTCCGCGTTGGGCACCTGCACTCGGGTACCGGCGACACTCATGTGCTTCACCGTCACCGGGCCCCGAACCGCCGCCTCAAGGCCCCCGCTCGTCAGTCGCTGCACCACGAGGCCCACCGTCCAGTCGACCGGGTGCGCGCTCACCGAGTCGCGGGGGGGGGGACAGACGACGATTCGGGGTTGGTGGCGGTGTACGAGCGTGGCGGCGTTATGGAATCGGAGCGTTCGCTCGCCCGGGTACTATCCCCAGCGCGATCACGGGCGGGCGTTCCGCATCCTCCCGCAAGCATGACGGAGACGATGAGTGCGGCGTGAAGAACTGAAATGCGCATGGTAAGCCTGGATGATGTGACGAGCCGCTGAGGCTCCGGACGATGTGGCATGTCGCCTCTCTGTGGTCAGTTCGCGGGTGGAGTCGATGCTGTGTCTCCCGACGTAAGGAGGAGGACCGCGCCCGTGAGCCACGCGATGGAGGGCAGGAGCAGGAGCCACTTGAAGTTGGAGTCGAGCTGCAGATTGGTGAGGCTCATGGTTCCGACACTGACACTCCCGACCGCCAGCATGATGAGCTGCCGTCCTCTCCCCTGCAGCCCCGTGCGACTCGTGGCGATGAGCAGCGTCAGGAGTCCGGTGCCCCCCATGAATCCGCCGAGCACGGTGAACACACGCCGAAGCCATCGGTCGGCACCCGGAAGCATCGCGTGGATGGATCCTTCGCCCGCCCCGATGTACCGCAGATCTTCCGGCAGCAGCGGGGGACGCAGAAACACGAAGTAGGAGGCCAACGCGATGAGCCAGACACCACAGGCTGTGAAGAGCCCCCTTGCGACGCGCTCCCGCATCGACACACCGGCATTACGCGTCACGATAGGCAAGCGGCACCTGCGTTGTTGAAGGTGCAGTGGTAGCACGGGAGGCCACCGGCGCGCCGAGTGATCGCTCCTTCCAGAGTGAGTAGATCGCCGGGATGACGACGAGCGTCAGGACGGTCGACGAGAGCATGCCGCCCACCATCGGGGCCGCGATTCGCTTCATCACGTCGGCGCCCGCACCCTGGCTCCAAAGGATCGGGACGAGACCCGCCATGATCGCCGTCACGGTCATGACCTTCGGGCGCACGCGTTCGACCGCGCCATGCTCGACGGCGTCGCCGACATCCCTCACGTCGCGTATCTCCCCGCGCGCGGCCCGGGACCGGTACTCGTGGCCGAGGTAGATGAGCATGATTACCCCTGTCTCCGCCGCGACACCAGCAAGCGCGATGAAGCCGATGGCAACGGCGACGCTCATGTTGTAGCCGAGGATCCACATGAGCCACACGCCGCCAACGAGGGCGAAGGGGAGGGAGAGCATCACGATCATCGCTTCGGGAATGCTCCGGAAGTTGAAATACAGGAGGCCGAAGATGAGCGCCAGTGTAATCGGCACGACGATGCGAAGTCGCGCCCCGGCGCGCTGGAGTGATTCGAACTGTCCGGACCACTCGAGGCGGTAGCCAACGGGAAGCGTCAGCTTGCGATCCAGCAACGATCTCGCTTCCGCCACGTAACCGCCGACGTCGCGACCCTGCACATCGACGTAGACGATGTTGTTCAGGTAGGCATTCTCGGACTTGATCAGCGTGGAGCCCCGGACCACGGCGATCCGCGCCAACTCGCCGAGCGCGACCTGCGCCCCACCCGGGGTCGCGACAAGGACTGCACCGATCTGCTCCGGCGTCTCACGAAGCTCCCGCGGGTAGCGCACCAGTACGGAATACCGCTCGCGCCCCTCGATCACCTGACCGGCCTCCGCGCCCCCGGCCGCGGTCGCCAGGGCGGTCTGCACGTCTCCGGTCGTCATGCCGTACCGCGCGGCGGCATCACGGTCGATGGTGACATCCAAATACTTGCCGCCGACGGCGCGCTCGGCGAATACGGTGTTGGTCCCCGCGACCGCCGGGAGCATCGCCTCAATCGACCGGCCAATCGCATCGAGCGTATCGAGGCTCGGCCCGAAGATCTTGATACCGACCGGCGTCTTGATCCCGGTCGTCAGCATGTCGAGCCGGTTCTTGATCGGCATGCTCCACATGTTGCCGACTCCCGGCGTCCGCACGCTGGCGTTTGCCTCGGCGACCACGGAGTCGTAGCTCACTCCATCGCGCCAATCCTTCCGGTCCTTCAGGATAGCGATGGTCTCGATCATCGACATCGGCGCCATGTCGGTGGCGGACTCCGCACGCCCGATCTTCCCCAGGACCATGCGCACCTCGGGGATCCGCGCGAGCGCCGCATCGCGCTGCGCGAGGATCTGCTTCGCCTGCGTCGCACCCACCCCGGGGAAGAGGGAGGGCATGTCCATCACGGAGCCCTCGTTTAAAGGCGGCATGAACTCTGACCCGATGTTTTTCCACGGCAGGATCGTGAGGATAAGGAGCACGACGGCCGCTGCGACCGTGGGCCACCGATGCCTGAGCACGAACTCGATGACCGGGCGGTAGAGTCGAATCAGCACCCGGTTCACCGGGTTGAACGCCTCGGGCTTCACTCCCTTGCGGATGAAGAGTCCCATCAGGACAGGCACGAGGGTGATCGACAGCACCGATGCTGCTGCCATCGACAAGGTCTTGGTCCACGCCAGCGGCTTGAAGAGTCGGCCCTCCTGTGCCTGGAGCGCGAAGACCGGGATGAACGACACGGTGATGATCAACAGTGACACGAACAGGGCCGGCCCGACCTCCTTGCACGACTCGACGACGAGCGCCCAGTGGTCCCGAGGCGATCCCTCGCGCTCGTTCCGCTCCATGTGCTTGTGCAGGTTCTCGACCTGCACAATCGCGGCGTCGATCATCGCTCCAATCGCGATGGCGATGCCTCCCAGGGACATGATGTTGGCGCCAAGCCCGATGCCGCGCATCGCGAGAAACGCCATGAGGATGCCAATGGGCAGCGTGATGATGGCCACGAGGGCGCTCGCGCCATGCAGCAGGAAGATCACGGTCACGATGGCAACAATGATCGACTCCTCGATGAGCTTCCACCGCAAGGTTGCAATCGCCTGCTGGATGAGGCCGGACCGGTCGTAACCCTCGACGAAGACCACGCCCTTGGGCAGCGCCTTCTGCACATCGGCCATCCGCGCCTTGACGCCCGTGATGACGTCGAGCGGGTTCTCGCCGTAGCGCATCACGACCCATCCAGTCACGATCTCCCCCTTCCCGTCGAGATCCGTGATCCCACGGCGGATGTCGGGGCCGATCTGGACGTTCGCGACATCCCCGACGGTGATCGGCGATCCTCCCGCTCCGCTCCCGATGGCGACCTTCCGGATGTCGGCAATAGACTGGAAGCGTCCACGGCCGCGGATCACGTACTCCGATCCGCCCATCTCGAGCACCCGGCCGCCGACATCCTCATTCGAAGCCCGGACTGCGTCGCTCACCTTCGAGACGGGAATACCATAGGCGAGCAGCTTGGCCGGGTCGACTTCGACCTGGTACTGCTTCTCGAAGCCGCCGAGCGATGCGATCTCCGCAACGCCCTTCACGGCGGTCAACGCCGGGCGGACGGTCCAGTCTTGCAGGCCGCGGAGCTCGGCGAGGTTCCGCTTGCCGGTGGTGTCGGTGAGGATGTATTGCATGACCCAGCCGACCCCGGTAGCATCCGGGCCGAGCATTGGCATGGCGCCGGAGGGGAGCTTGGCGGTCACGCCGTTCAGGTACTCGAGCACGCGAGAGCGAGCCCAGTAAAGGTCCGTGCCGTCCTCGAAGACGATGTATACCGCGGAAAGCCCGAACTGGCTCATGCCACGCACGAACTTCATGTGCGGAACCTTGAGCATCTCGGTGGAGAGCGGATAGGTCACTTGGTCCTCGACCGTCTGCGGCGCCTGACCGGGCCACTGGGTCATCACGATGACCTGAACGTCGGACAGGTCGGGGATCGCATCGACCGGTGTCCGCAGCATCGCGAATGCACCGGCAAAGGTCACCAACGCCGTGGCGACGAGAACCGCGATCTTGTGGGCAACGGACCACTCGATGATTCGTGCGAGCATGGCCGTTACCTCTTCGGGTTGACGGGAGCTGGCATGGGCATTCCGCCCATGTCGCCGCCACCTGTAGCGCCCTGCGCGCTGGCGCCGCCCTGCCCGAGCATCGACTTCATCACCTCGCCGAGGTTCGACTCGGAGTCGAGGAGGAACTGGGCCGACGTCACGATACGAGCGCCGGCATTCAGTCCCGACAGGATCTCCGTGTACTCGCCCGTGACGCGTCCGATGCGCACGTCCATCGGCATCAATGCTCCCTTGCCCATGTCCATGAACACCACGTTGCGCTCCCCCGTCTGGAGAACCGCGGTGGAGGGCACGGAGAGAACCGACTGGCTCGGCGTCGTCAGCCGCACGGTCGCATACATTCCTGGTTTGAGCGCCCCTCCCGGGTTAGCGACGCTAACCCGTGCGCGGATAGCACGGGACATCGAATCGAGCGTCGGGTAGACGTAGGCAACCGTGCCCGTGAGGGTGCGCTGCGGTAGACCTGCCACCTGGATGTCGGCACCTGTACCAACCCGCACTGCGGCCGCGTCGGCCTCGCGAAGCTGCACGTCGATCCAAACGCCACTCAGGTCCGCTATGGTGAACAAGGCCTCCCCCGCCGTGATGGCCTGGCCCTGAAGCGCCTTCTTCTCGGTCACGATGCCGGAAACCGGAGCGTACAGCGTCAGCGTCCGGCGTACACGGCCAGTACGGAGAACCTCGTCGATCTGCGCGCTGGAGATGTCGAGCAACTGCAGACGGCGCCGGGAGGCGGCGACCAGGTCGATACTCCCGCCGGGAACCCCCGGGACGGAACTGCGTCCCATGTCACGCTGCAGCTGCCCGGACAGCAGCAGTTCCTGCTGCGCTGCGAGGAGGTCTGCCGAGTAGAGTTCGAGAAGCGGTTGCCCGCGCGAGACGGGCTGTCCCGTCGCGTTGACGTAGAGGCGCTCGATGAATCCACCGATCTTCGGGCTCACCTGTGCGATCCGCGTCTCATCGAGCGTCACCACCCCCGTCGTCCTCGTCTCCGCAACGAGCTGCCGGATTTCGGCGGTTCCGAAGGTGACACCGAACTGGCGGATCTGGTCGGCGGAGAGCTCCACCGTCCCGTTCGATGTCGCCGTCATGCCGGCCATGCCGGCCATCCCCCGCGCAGATGACGACCCGGAGCCCCTCACAGCGGCCGTGCTCCCGTCTCTCTTCGCGATGATGGTCCAGATCACGAGCAGCATCACCAAGGTCACCACAATGACCGCGATGACCCGTGTCCGGTGCGAGGCCTTCAGATTGGTCTTCATTTCAGCACCTCCTCTCCCACCACGCGCTCCAGCTCTGCGATCATCGTCGCGAAGTCGCTCAGTGTCCGGAAATACTCCGTCTCGGCACCGAAGACGGTCGCCTGGTTTTCCAGGACGGTGATGAACTCGACCTTGCCCACCTGGTAGCTGCTCGCCGCCGATGCGAGGGCAGCGCGGCTCTGCGGAAGGACGGCCTTCGTCTCCAGCGCGAGCCGCGTTCGCTGCCGCTCGATCTCTGCGACCATCCGAGCGATTTCCGCGCGAATGCCGTTGGCGCGAGCCGCGCGGTTCGCGCCGGCCGCTACGAGCTGCGCCGAGGCTTCGACGACCTGCTGGTCCTGCTTCCCGCCCTTGAAGATCGGAAGTGGAATCGAGAGCGTCGCGCTGACCATGTCGGGCAGGCCCCCTCCCCGTTGACCGTACTGTAGCGAGAGGCCGACGTCGGGCAGTGCTGCCTTCCGCGCCATCGCCAGTCGAGTGTTTTGCTCAGCGATCATCGCGTCCTGCTCGCGGAGCTCCGGGCTACTCCGCACCGCAGCGGCCTGCAGTTCCGCGAGCGGACGCAAGGGTGAGTCTGCAGCGCGCGCACCCAGCGCGGACGAAGTGAAGCGGATCGCATCGGATGATCCCGCGACGGCAGCTCTCGCGATCCGGTCGGGGATCGCAAGCACCGGCATCTCGAGATCGGTGGGCTGGTCGAGCGACGCATTCACTCGCGCCACCGCTGCGCGCCGCTGCTCCAGCAGGCCGGACGCGGTCTCAGCGAGCCTCGTCGCCTCTACACGCGCGCGGAGGACGTCCTGCTGGCCCGCGCTTCCGACGCTGTAGCGGATCTCGGCCAGTCGAATGAGCCCGCCCAGCACATCGCGATTGCGCTCGATGATCGACAGCGCCTGGTCGACGAAAGCGATCTCGTACCACGCCGCCTTCACGTCACGCACCACCTGACGCCTCACGACGTCCATCGAGGCGCGAGCGACGTCGACACCAAGCGCTGCCTCGCGGCGCTGGAGCGCGCGCTTTCCGGCGAACGGCAGCGTCTGGGTGACGCCGACCATGCGCATCGTCATCTCGTCAGGACCGCTGCTGGCCGTCATCGCGCCGGCGGCGACGGGCATGCGGCCCAGCGGCTGGTTGATGATACCGAACATCAGCATCGGATCCGGAAATGCCGATGCGGGGCCGATTCGCGCACTGGCGGCGTCAACGCGCGCATTGGCGGCGCGAACCGCAGGACTCACCGCAATCGCACGCTCAATCAGTGAGTCCAGAGAGGCGCCCGGGACCCGCGCGCCAACCGCGCTCTGGCTGACGGAGACGTGGGCTGGCGAGGCGAGCACGTGGTTAGAGACCTGCCCTCGTGCGAGGGACGGGTGAGCCACGCCGGCGATGATTGCGCTGGCGAGCAGGTAATGAATACGCATGGGTTCCTGAGCGAGAGTCCACGGCTACCCCGCACGACCTCGCCCGGACGGGCATGAGGGTGCGAACGGCAGCTCCCGCCCACCTCGTTGCCCGAGGTGGCGGATCTGACGAGCAGATGACGTGGACTACGCTCTCGGAGGGGGTATCTCTGGGGCGAGCGACACAGAGGCCGGCACGACCAGCTCGAGCATCGTGAGAGTCACCGGCGCGGGTGCTCCGGTGAGCAAAGCCTCAGACGACGCGGCGACAATCGACGAGGTCGAGCATGGCGCCATGGACTGGCATCCGTTCGACGTCGACGGAAGATGGCAGGGAAGCTCGTGACCGCCGGCTGGCGAAGAAGCGGGCGCCATCTCGTCCCCGGCGGGCATGCTCATTCCCGCCATTGACGCCGCGCCGGCCTGAGCGTCGCCCATCGCCGCACAGCCGTAGACCCCCACCACCAGCATCAGCTGGAAGAGGATCGCGGACATGAGGGCGACAGGGCGGCGGATGCGGTGCATGGATGGAAGGTACACCGCACAGGGGGAACCGATAGCGGGACACTCCCCCACGTAGTCGGGGGGTACTCCCGTCAGCCGGGGCGCTCGCAAGCCGCGTAGCTTTATGGACCCTAAAATGCGCAGGCAGGCGGGTCCGTAGACCGATCAACAGCGAGAGGCGATATGGATGAGCGGGCGGGACCGGAGCGAGGCCACCACGACCACGCAGGCATGGCACACCCCATGGGACATTCTCCGATGACGGGTCCTGCCTCGGATGCAGGGCACGCTCATCATGGGAAGCCTGGGGTACCCGCCGAGCCAGGATACCCGAATCATCCAGAGCTCGCGACCTCAGGCCAGTCCATGCCCATGTCGTCCATGGATCACCCGGCCCACGCCGGCCATTCCGCGGGCGAGCACGCAGACCAGGACAAGCACGCTGGCCATTCGGTGGCGATGTTCCGGAGCAAGTTCTGGTGGACCCTCCTCCTGACCGTCCCGACGCTGATCTGGGGCGAAATGATCCCGCGCGTGCTGGGGTTCACGCCCCCCGCCGTGCCAGGGGCCCGCTGGATCCCCCTTGTCTTCGGTACGTCGGTCTACTTCTACGGCGGCTGGGTGTTCGTGAAGGGCGCCTGGGGCGAGATCGCCGACCGGAAGCCGGGGATGATGACGCTTATCTCCCTCGCGATCACCGTCGCGTTCGTCTTCAGCGTCGCGGTGGCGCTCGGGTTCAACGCCATGCCCCTCTGGTGGGAGCTGTCGTCGCTCGTGACGATCATGCTGTTCGGCCACTGGATGGAGATGCGGTCCGTCTCCCAGGCACAGGGTGCTCTCAAGGAGCTGGCCAAGCTCCTGCCCGATACCGCGACCCGCCTGGAGAACGGCGCCCCGGTCGATGTCCCTCTGGCGAGCCTGAAGTCCGGCGATCTCCTCCTCGTTCGCCCCGGCGCGTCCATCCCGGCCGACGGGGTCGTGCGCGAGGGAAAGAGCGCCGTGAACGAGTCCATGATCACTGGCGAGTCCCGCCCAGTCGACAAGAAGGAATCGGACACGGTGATCGGGGGAACCGTCAATGGAGAAGGCTCGCTGCGTGTCGAGGTGACCCGGACCGGCGAAGGGACCGCGCTCGCCGGCATCATGCGACTGGTCGAGCAGGCGCAGCAGTCGCGCTCGCGTGCGCAGGTACTGGCGGATCGTGCCGCCTTCTACCTCACCATCGTCGCGGTCTCCTCAGCCGTCCTCACGGCCATCGTGTGGGTCGCCCTCGGGGCCAGCGCGTCGTTCACCGTCGAGCGCGTCGTGACGGTGCTCGTGATCGCGTGCCCGCATGCCCTTGGTCTCGCGGTGCCCCTCGTCGTGGCCATCTCGACGACCATCGGAGCGCGGAATGGCCTTCTCGTGCGAGACCGCCGAGGACTCGAGGAAGCCCGCAACGTGAAGACGGTGGTCTTCGACAAGACGGGGACGCTGACGCTCGGGCAACACCGGGTCGTGTCCATGAAGACCGCGGGAATGAGTGATGACGACGCCCTGCGCCTCGCGGCTGCCGTCGACCAGGACGCCGAGCATTCGGTTGCGCGGGCCATCGTCGCCAGCGCCGCTGAGCGTAAGCTGTCGGTACCGAAGGCGTCGGCTTTTCAAGCGATCCCCGGATACGGTGTCAACGCCACGGTGGAGGGTCGTCAACTCGCCGCGGGCGGGCCCAACCTGCTGAAGAAGCTGGGGGTCGCACCTTTGCCGGACGTTCTTGCCTTCGTGAAGGACGCGGGCGAACGCGGCGACGGCATCGTGTATCTGGTGGAAGGCAGCGCTGTGCTCGCGGCCTTCGCGGTGGCGGACGCGATTCGCCCTGAGGCCGCAGAGGCGGTGACGCGGCTCCACGCTGCGGGGATAGAAATCGTGATGTTGACTGGAGATGCCGAGCCGGTCGCGAAGGCCGTGGCGCGTCAGCTCGGCATCGACAAAGTCTTGGCCCAGGTGCTGCCGGAGGAGAAGGCCGAGAAGATCAAGTCGCTCCAATCCCAAGGCAAAGTGGTCCTGATGGTCGGGGACGGCGTGAACGACGCTCCCGCCCTGCTCACGGCGAACGTGGGGGTGGCCATCGGCGCCGGGACAGATGTCGCGGTCGAAGCCGGAGACATCGTGCTTGTCCGGAGCGACCCGCGGGACGTGCCACGCATCATCGCGCTGAGCGCCGCGACTTACCGGAAGATGGTCCAGAATCTTTGGTGGGCAGCCGGCTATAACATTCTCGCCATTCCGTTGGCCGCTGGCGTCCTCGAACGCTGGGGACTTGTGTTGAGTCCGGCAGTCGGCGCGGTGCTGATGTCGTTCAGCACGATCATCGTGGCTGTCAATGCCCAGCTTCTCCGTCGCGCGCGGCTATAGACGAAGCCCCCTTCTTTACCGTGCCTAAAGCCCGGGCACCAATCCTGCCGGGAGGCTGTGCCTCGTTCGTCGACCAGGCTCGGCCCACAGAGTTTGCCGGGCTCCCCACTATCGTAGCGACAGGCCATGACAGACGCGACTCACTCCGATCACATGCAAGCGTGCATTGACGCCTGCACCCGATGTCATCAAACGTGCCTGGACAATGTCCGGCACTGTCTCGAGAAGGGCGGCAAGCATGCCGCTGCTCCCCATATCACGCTGCTGCTGGATTGCGCGCAGATGTGTGCCACGAGCGCGGACTTCATGACGCGTCACTCCGCGCAGCATGCGGTGACCTGCCGAGCCTGCGCCGAGATCTGTCGAGCGTGCGCGACCTCGTGTGAGGCGATGGGCGACGATAAGATGATGCGTGCCTGTGCAGAGGAATGTCGGCGTTGTGCAAAGAGCTGCGAGAGTATGGCGACGATGGCCTGATCGCCTCTGCCGCTTCAGGAGGGCCGGCGATGGGACGACCAGTGAATGGCGCGGATGCGCCACGGTTCTGTCGCACGCGCACGCGATAGCACGATGAGCTCCGCACCCACGCTGTTCACTGTGCGTCCCTCGAACTTCCCCTGGGTCACGCTCGTCGACGTCACCCACGCCGTGTTTCCCTCGACCGTAACGCGCATCAGTGCATGCGTCGCCGTGACCGCGCGCGCGAAGGCGATGTCAGCAGCGAGGTGATGTGCGCGATAGTCCGCAAACCGCTCGACGTCACCTGACTCCAGGACGACGACGTCCGGTGCCAACAAGGCCAGGGCGGCAGCACTATCGGCTCGCGCGAGGGCCCCACGGAACGACTCGACGGCGCGCACCGCAGTTGCGGAGTCGAGGACGGACCGCCTGCCGATCTGCTCGGTCCACGCTGGTGACTCCGCAGCTTCGTGTGTGCGTTGCGCGTATGCGGTGGCTGGGCGCGAGCCCTCCGCCGTCCCGGCCGTGGCCGTGAAGGAGACCGCAACCACGAGTGACCGGACGAATGGTGCGAATGCAGTGCCGATCATCACTTCACGGGGCAAGAGAAGAAGGATTCCGCGAGGTCACGGCGCCCTGTCTGCGGACCGTCCAGCGTGAATGGCTACCACGCTGTAGGCTGGGACAACTGCACGTTTTATGCACCATCAAATGACCAATGCCAACCCGACTTCAACCGCACTGGAGATTGCTCATGTTCCCGTATCCCGCCCGCGCCCGCAATCACATGATGACCCTCACTGTCGCGTCAACGATGCTCGTTGCGGCGGGTTGCTCATCCAGGGACAAGTCTGCCGATTCGGCGACATCCGGGAACTCCCTGACACCGTCCACCGCCGCCGCCAGCTCGGCCCAGATGGACAGCATGCCCGGCATGAAGAGCCCGGCCGCCTCCGGCGCCCAGGCGGGCGGCATGCAGGGGATGGCCGGCATGACGGGCGATCCCGACCACGACTTCCTGCGGATGATGAGCGACCATCACAAGGGTCTCATCCAGATCGCGCACATGACGAAGGATAAGAAGGACGTCGGGACGGCGACGGCGGACGCCACGAAGCTCGACACGAAGCAGGACAAGGATCTCGACCACATGGTGACGATGCTCGAGAAGGACTTCAAGGATCCGTACGCGCCCAAGGTCATGTCGGAGCACCAGCAGATGGCCGACGAGCTCAAGGCGAAGAGCGGCAAGGACTACGAGCGCACCTTCTACCAGGACATCATCAAGCACCATCAGGAAGCGGTGACGATGATCGACGACTACCTGCCCAAGGGCAAGAACGCGATGCTCAAGGGAATGGCGCAGACCATGAAGACCGACCAGCAGAAGGAGATCCAGGATTTCCAGCAGAAGGTCGCGAAGCTGGGTGCCTGACGCGCTACGGTCTACATGCTCATGTCGAGGGCGGTCGGCGTCGCGACCAGGACGGCGGTGACGAGCAGGACCAGGACCGCCACGCCGACCTCCACCTTCGCGGAGCGGCGCAGCCGCGCCGTCGCGTCGTCACTGCCGAGGCGCGGCTGCACGATGCGCCAGTTGTAGAACCCGGTGAGCGCCACGACGCTCAGCACCGCGAGCTTGACCACCAGGGTGAGGCCGTAGCGCGTTCCCCACAGCGCGGGGATGCGCCCGAGGTGGAACCACGCCGCCGCCACCCCCGTGACGACCGCGATTCCAGCACTGCCAAGGGCCACTGGCGAGAAGGCGTTCACGAGCCGTGCGACATCGGTGCCCCGTGCATCGCCGTCGAGCTCCATGGTTGCCGGGATGCCGGCGAGCAGAAGCAACGCCAGTGACCCGAGCCAGCTGCTCGCCCCGATCACGTGAAGCGCGTCGGACAGGATTGCGACACCCGTTACGGTCGGAACCGCGGCCGCATGTCCCGACAGTGCGGTCGAGAGCGCGAGTACGACGACGCCGAGCGTGGCGAGCGACCATCCTGACACGGGACTGCCGACCGTCTGTCCCTTCTCCGTGGAACTCGGCCGGTGAAGCCCTTTGCGATGAGCCAGGGCAAAGCCGGTTCCAGCCAGCACGACGCCAGCCAGTCTGAAGGAGCCAGCCCTTCCCCCACATCGTCTTCTCGATCATGTCGGCCGACAGGCGGACGTTCCAGACGTCGGCCGCACCGTGCATTGCATACGATTGCGCAACGAGGCGGGTGAGCAGCGTCGCGAGCAGGGCTGCTATGGCGACGATACCGACGCGGGCAGCACGTAGATCTGCGGCATGGATCAGTCTCACCGGTGGCTTGCTTCCTCCTCGCAGCGAACCGAGGACGAACTGTCGGAATGCCAC
>JANYIN010000147.1 GCA_025362035.1 Gemmatimonadaceae bacterium
AAGGCGGCATCATGGCGCTCCTTGCGCTGCTTCTGCAGCAGAAGCGACGCGGCGACGATCGGTCGCGGCGGAAGTGGCTCGTCGCCCTGGGGCTGTTTGGCGCCGCACTCCTCTACGGCGACGGAGTCATCACGCCGGCCATTTCGGTCCTCGGCGCTGTGGAAGGGCTCGAGGTCGGCTCGTCGCGACTCGCGTTCTTCGTCGTGCCCAGCACGCTCCTCATTCTCTTCGCCTTGTTCATGGTGCAGCGATTCGGCACCGCCCGTGTTGGTCACGTCTTCGGCCCGGTCATGCTGGTCTGGTTCGTGACTATCGCCACGCTCGGCATTCGCAGCATCGTCGCCGCACCGAGCGTGCTGTGGGCGGCTAATCCCGCGCATGCCGCCACGTTTTTTGCCCGACACGGCATAGCCGGCTTTCTCACCCTTGGAGCCGTTGTGCTCTGCGTCACGGGGGGCGAGGCGTTGTACGCCGACATGGGACACTTCGGGAAGCGACCCATCCGCATTGCCTGGTTCGTGGCCGTGCTGCCGGCGCTCCTTCTGAACTACTTCGGTCAGGGCGCACTGCTCCTGCGTGACGGAGCGGCGGCCAGCAATCCTTTTTACCTTCTGGCACCCAGTGCGTTTCAGTGGCCGCTGTTGATCATCGCCACGTCGGCCGCGGTGGTGGCGTCGCAGGCTCTGATCTCGGGAGCGTTCTCGCTCACGCAGCAGAGTGTGCAGCTGGGCTATTCACCCCGCATGCAGATCATTCACACCTCCGAGCACGAGGCGGGGCAGATCTACATCCCGGAGGTGAACAAGGGCCTGATGATCGGGTGCTTGCTCCTTGTGCTGTTCTTTCGGAACTCCAGCAATTTGAGCGCCGCCTACGGCATTGCCGTCACGGGCACCATGGCAATCACCTCCGTGTTGTTCGCCATTGTGGCGCGATCGCGATGGGGGTGGTCGAAGCTGCACGTGGTAACACTCACCGGTTTCTTCCTGCTCATCGACCTGTCGTTCCTACTGGCCAACGCCGTCAAGATCCAGCACGGCGGTTGGGTTCCGATCGCGATGGGCGTGGCGGTCTACACGCTGATGAGCACATGGAAACGAGGGCGCATTCAGCTCCAGGCGCTCCAGGACGAGGCCGCGCTGCCGCTGGACAAGTTCGTAGCCAGTCTCGAAACCAGCCCCATTCCGCGCGTGCGCGGCACGGCCGTGTTCATGACGTCGAGCTCCGAGGGGGTGCCCGCTGTGCTCCTGCATCACCTGAAGCACAACAAGATGCTGCACGCCAGCGTCGTGCTTCTCAGCGTGCAAACGCGCGGCATTCCGGCAGTTCCGGTGGAGCAGTGCCTCACGCTCGAAACGCTGGGCCAAGGGTTCTACCGAATCGTCGCGAGGTACGGTTTCATGCAGTCGCCGAATATTCCCGAGTTGCTGGCGCGCGCCGCGGCGCAAGGCGTTCCCGTGCCGCCGATGGACACGTCCTACTATCTCGGACGCGAGCGGCTGGTGATCGCTGATCGGGCGAAGATGCCACGTTGGAAAAAGCGGCTGTTCGCCCTGATGTCGCGCAACGCGCGCTCCGCCACCGAATTCTTTCAGATTCCACCCAACCGCGTGGTGGAGTTGGGCGCGCAAATCGAGTTCTAGCGAGACGACACGGGTCACGGATCCGGCGGGGTTGGGGTCTCCTCAGCGATTGTGATGCAGCGCCGACCGCGCCTCCGCATTGCCGGTCGAGCGTGGCGGTCGTAGGTTGCTGGCAGGAGATTCCGCCTGCCGCGCGAGGAGAGGCGCATGATTTGGCGGGATCCCGGCATCGCGAGTTGCGAGGGAGATGGATGGCGGCACGCAGATGGTTGTGCCAAGCGATGGACCATGTCGACCTCTGAGCACGAGCAAGCCGCTCACCGCCTCGCGCATGAGGCCCTTGTTCTTTCATCAAGCGCCGCCTCTGGACTGCGATCGGCCCTCGCGGATCGGTACACCCTGGAGCGTGAGCTCGGCCGCGGCGGCATGGCGACGGTGTATCTCGCGCGCGACCTTCGGCACGATCGTCATGTCGCGGTGAAGGTGCTTCAATCACAAGTCCCGCACGACGGTGCAGAGCGGTTCGTGCGGGAAATCCACATCGCCGCCCGGTTGACGCATCCGCACGTGCTCGGCGTGTACGATTCCGGCGAGGCGGACAGTCGGCTCTACTACGTCATGCCGTATGTCGACGGCGAGACGCTACGCGCCCGCCTCGTGCGCGACCGAGCCTTGCCGATGAACGAGGTGGTGCGCCTCCTTGGCGAGCTCGCCGACGCGCTCGCGTACGCGCATGGTCACGGCGTCGTGCATCGCGACCTCAAGCCGGAGAACGTACTCCTCTCCGGCGGTCACGCCGTCGTGGCGGACTTCGGCATTGCAAAGGCCCTCGCCGCCGCCACCAACGGCGATGAGGGAACGTTGCCGACGCTCACGGGAACCGGCATCGGCCTGGGCACACCGGCGTACATGGCACCCGAGCAAGCAGTCGGCGACCCGGGGATGAACCATCGCGTAGACCTCTACGCTCTCGGAGTCATCGCGTACGAGATGCTGACCGGGAGTCACCCGTTCGAGGGACGCTCGGCTCGAGCACTCGCGGTCGCGCACCTGACGGAGACGCCCGCGCCCGTCGCCCAGGGCCGGCCGGGCGTTCCGACATTGCTGGGCGATTTGGTCGCGCACCTGCTCGCGAAGGATCCCTCGGCACGCCCACAGAGCGCGGGCGACGTGCTGCGGATACTGAATGGCGTAACGACTGCTGGCTCGGAAGGGACTCTGCCCGCGACGCAGAAGCTCGCTCGCAGCACCGTGCTTGCGATCGGTGTGTGCGTGCTGGCGATTGCAGGCCCTCTCGGATATTGGCAACTACGCCAACACGCCGGACGACCCGCCGAACTCGAGACGATTCATATGGTGGCCGTGCTGCCATTCGTGAATACAAGTGGCGCTCGTGACGACGACTACTTCAGCGACGGGCTCACCGACGAGTTGGCTCACGCACTTTCTCTCATTCCGGGACTACGTGTCGCGGGCCGCACGTCGAGCTACGCGTTCAAAGGGAGAACGGCCACCCCGCAAGAGATTGGTCGCGTACTCGGCGTCGACGCATTCATCGGCGCTACGGTCAGGCGCGCAGGGCAGCGGCTGCGCATTACGACACAACTCGTGAACGTGGCCGACGGACACGTGTTGTTCGACGGCGTGTACGAGCGGCAGGCGGCGGATGTCTTCGCGGTGCAGGATGAGCTCACGCGGACCATCGTGGCGGCGATCGCTCCCACGCTCGGCGGTCGGGGCAGCGAGAGGGGATTCGTTGCGCAGGCGACGCGTGGCACCGCCGACGAGCAGGCCTATGAGCTTTATCTCAAGGGCCGTTACTACTTCGTTGCACGCGGAAAGGACAATCTCGCTCTCGCCGCAGCGGCCTTCCGCCAAGCGATCGCGCGCGATTCCGGGTTCGCGCGGGCGTACGCCGGCCTCTCGATGACATACGGCGTCCTCCCGAACTATGTGCCCGATCCCGCGGACACGCTGATGCCGATGGCCAAGACGGCCGCGCTGCGCGCGGTTGCGCTCGACACCACGCTGGGCGAGGCACACGGCGCGCTGGGCCGAGCGCTCGAACCCGAGCTCCGGTTTCGGGACGTCCTGGCCGAACAGCGCAAATTCGTTGCGTTCGATTCGACGAACGTCACGGCGCATCAATGGCTCGGCGCCGCCTACCTGAATCTCGGGCACACTCAGGAGGCACTCGCGGAGCTCGAGCGCGCGACACAGATCGACCATCTCGCACCGTCCGTGACAGCTCTGTACGTAACCGCGCTCTGGACCGCGCGCCGCTATCGAGAGGCGCTGGCCGCGGGCCATCGGCAGCAAGCGCTCGACTCCACGTTTCACTACGGGATTCTCGCCCTCGGCCTCGCGCAGGTCTCTGCCTATCAGGCAGACAGCGCCGTGGCCACGTTTCAACGCGGTATTCGGTTCCACGGCGACGATTCCCGAATTGTCGGTGGCCTCATGCTCGCCTACGCGGCGGCCGGACGATGGGCGGATGCCGACCGCATTCGCAAGGAACTGAAGCGACCCGGCGCCGACCAGTACGACGGCACCCAGGCCGCGTTCGGAGACCTGGTGTTCGGCGATAAGGAGCCGCTCATTCGAATTCTCACGAGCGATGGAGGATTGAGGCGACTCATGAGGTTCGGCGGCCTCCTCGGCTGCAATCCGTACTACGACCCGCTCTGGTCGGATGCTCGTTTTCGCGCAAAGATGATCGCGTCGGGTGTAATGCCGTGCGTCGCGCGGCCGTTGCCGCTTCCGCCGCGCCCCGAATGAGTGGCAATTTGTCTGGCGCAAGTGAGCGCTACTGCTCCGTTACTCGGTAGGGGACGAGTCGTTTGGAACGTCGTGGCCACCGGAACGAGGTACTTGCACCAGGCGCAGTGAAGGAGGTTGATCACGGCACCATGGTGGCGTTCCCGCGCGACCGCGGGTAGGTTCGCGCTCGTCGGACTTCAAGGCGTGGCAGGAATCCTGGAGGCAGGTCCCGTGACGTTGCCGAATACGATTTCATCGAAGCCAGCCCGGTTTGCACTCTGGACAATTCAGGGGTTGCTCGCCGTGCTGTTTCTCTTCACGGGCGGCATGAAGCTCGCGCTTCCCGTGGCGGAACTGACGCGCGACATTCCCCTCTCGGGCGGCTTCATCCGGTTCATCGGCGTACTGGAGGTGCTCGGTGGACTGGGACTCGTGCTGCCTGGCCTATTGCACTTTCGGCCGGGGCTTACGCCACTCGCTGCGCTCGGACTCGTCATCATCATGAGCGGTGCATTCGGCGTCTCACTCGTGACGGGACACGCCAACACGGCGGCAATTCCGGTTGTCGTTGGTGTCCTGCTGGCCGTCGTGGCCATGGGTCGGGGCATGTCGCTGGGAACTCCGCGCGTGTAGCGAGCCGCCGGCGCGCGGGGCCACCGGACATTGCCCGCGTCAGTCGGCGCGCGCCTGAGCGCGAGCCTCCTGCGCCCCGCGATGGGCGGTGACATCGGTGTGGCTTCCGACCCATTCGCGTATGCGACCGTCGGGCTCCAGCACCGGCACGGCGCGCACCGCGAAGTGACGGTACGTACCGTCGTACCGGCGCACGCGGTGCTCGACGACGAACATGCCGCGAGCCGCCACCGCCCCGTTCCACCCTGCGATCGTGAGCTCACGATCATCGGGATGCACGGCGTCCGCCCATCCGAAGCCCTCGTACGCCGTGAGCGATTGTCCTGTGTACCGGCTCCAGCCCAGTTGCTCTCCCGTCATCCGTCCTTCTGCGCTATTCGTCCAGATGATCTGCCCGGTTGCCGCAATGAGCGCCTGAAAGCGTTCGTCGCGCTCGCGGAGGAGTTCGTCGGCGCGCTGACGTTCGGTGATGTCGGTGCTGACTCCCGTGAGCCGTAGCGGAGTTCCATCGTCCGCGTACAGGAACCGGCCGTGCGAGTCGAGCCACCGGACTTCACCGTCCGGACGTACGATCCGGTGGACAATATGGTGTGTCGGCGCACGCGCATTCAGCGCAAACTGAACCTTGTCGAGGGACGCGGCGCGATCATCAGGATGAATGCGCTCGCGGTATTCATTCAGCGTGCCGGAAAAACTTCCTACCAGGATTCCATACATCCGCTCTTCCTGCGGCGACCAAAAGACCCGCTCGTTCACGATGTCCCATTCCCACGTACCCATTCGACCCGCATCGAGCGCGAGGCGAAATCGCTCCTCGCTTTCCTGCAGGGCAGTGCGTCCGCGCTCCGCCTCTTCCCGAGCCGCTCGCTCCGCGGCCAGACGCTGAACCTGCGCTCGCGCTTCCTGCTCCGCACTCACGTCCCGAAAGGTCACGACGACCGCCATCACTCGGCGACCTTCCTTGATGGGCACACTTGTGTAGTCCACCGGCAGCCGACTGCCGTCCTTTCGCCAGAACACGTCACCGCCCACGCGCTGGTGGATCCCATCCGTGACCGAACCCCAGATCGGACAGGCTTCCACTGGAAACGCGGACCCGTCCGCATAGTGGTGATGGATGAGTTCGTGCTGCGGCTTGCCGATCATCTCCCTGGGCGTATAGCCGAGCATGCGCGACGCCGCTTCGTTCACGAACGTGGTGTTCCCCGCGGCGTCGAGGCAGTAGATCCCTTCATCCACGGCATTCAACACGAGCATACCCTGCTGGCTCAGCAGGCGCACGGCTTCGGCGGCAACGCGCTCGACATCGGCACGCTCGTGCGTCTGGCGTTCGTCGCTCACCGGCATGCGGACATCCGCCATTCACCGACGCCGCGAACGGAACCGGGGCGAGTACTCCAGGGAAAGCGCCACTCTTGCTGCATCGTCACTCCATCTACGTAGTGCGTTGGACTTCAGAAATATAGGCCACAGCCGAATGGACGTTCGCTCCATGACGTCACCAATGGGCGAAGCGTCCTCGTGTCTGTCGAGGAAGGTCCACGCCTTGCGGGCATCGGTCACTCACGTCAAACTGGCGAGTGCGTCGTGAGCGCGGCCACTCCTCTTGCATCGATCGACAAACGCCCTTCGGGTCACCTCATCGTGCGAAGTACACTGCGTCTGCTACTCGTCCTTGCACTGCCCATCGCCTGCCACTCCACCGTGACGGACGGTACACCAACTGAGAGTAGACCGTCGAACCCCCCGCCGAATCCGCAGGCAGTCTCTGTGACGACGCAACACAACGACAACACACGTTCAGGCTGGAACGACAACGAAACGCTGCTGACCACGAGCAATGTCGATGTGCAGCACTTTGGCGAACTCTTCACCCTCTCTGTGGATGGCGAGGTATACGCCCAACCGTTAGTCGTCGGCCACGTGAACATCAGCAACGGCGTGCGCAACGTGGTGTATGTCGCCACGGTCAACAATACGCTGTATGCCTTTGACGGAGACAATGGAACGCTGTACTGGCAACGGAACGTCACCGAGCCGGGCATGCGGCCTCCACGGAATTCGGACGTCACGGGAGGCCCCTGTGGCGGATCGTACGCTGACTTCAGCGGCAGTATGGGGATCGTCGGCACGCCGGTAATCGATGCCACGAAAGGAACGATCTATTTCATTGCCCGCAGTAGCACGGGCAGCTCGTTCGTGCAGTACCTGCATGCGATCAATATTGTCGACGGGACTGAAGTTCCCGGCAGCCCCGTACGAGTCGCCGCCACGTTTCCCGGGGATGGAGACGGAAGCGTCAATCATCTGATTGCATTCGATGCACTGCATCAAAATCAGCGTCAGGGATTGACACTGGTCAACGGCGTCGTGTATGTGACGTTTTCATCCCATTGTGATTGGGGGCCCTATCACGGATGGATACTGGGATACGACGCGACCACGCTGCAGCAACAGGTGGTCTACAATGCCACACCAGGCGGCTACGCCGGAGGCATGTGGGAGAGCGGAATTGGCATGGCTGCCGATGCACAGGGCAACCTGTATGTCGTGACGGGCAACGGAACGGTCGGGGCGAACGGTGATCCGACCAGCCTGACGAATCGCGCCGAGAGCGCGCTGAAACTCACACCGTCTGGATCCTCCCTGCACGTCGCCAGCTACTTCACGCCCTACAATTACCAGTATCTCAACAACAATGACCTGGACTACGGGGGGATGGGTTCGCTGCTGATTCCCAACTCCAGCTATTACGTGACTGGGGACAAGAACGGAGTTCTGTATCTACTCAACAGGGATGACATGGGCGGGTACCTGCCGTCGTCCAATCACGTCCAGCAAGTCCTTCCGTTGAGCTCCAGGTCCGAAATGCATTGCCAACCTGCCTACTACAGGGGGAGCGCGCAGGAATTCATCTATGTATGGCCGGAGAATGAGCCGTTGCACGCCATTCCGTTTGACCGCACAAGCAGCCTACTGGATCGAAAGGGAGAGATTGTTGCGCTCAGCGGCAGCGGACCGACTGGGCACAGCGGCGCGATCCTGGCGGTTTCGTCCAATGGTGCCAAGGACGGGACAGGCATTCTGTGGGCGTCGTATGCATTCAGCGGCGATGCTGAGCATAGCGTGACCGGCAGTATGTTGAGGGCGTTTGACGCCAGGGACGTCACCAAGGAACTCTGGAACAATCGTCAAAATGTTTTCCGAGACGGAGCGGGCACGTATGCAAAATTTTCATCTCCAACAATAGCCAACGGCCACGTGTACCTGCCTACGTTCTCCAACAAAGTTGCCGTATACGGACTGCAGTAACCGCGCAGCGTCTGCTGCGGCGACTACCGACGAGGGCGTAACACGCAAGCCAATGGCGGAGGTGGCTACGTGCTCCAGCTCAGGGTCATCAGCGCGTCGTCGCTCAGGGTCCACCAGTCGTTCGGGAAGAAACCGATGCGGCGAATCGCCACGTCGCTCCCAAAGGAGGCGGATGAGACGAACGCACAGGAGCCGCGCCGTGTACACTGGCAAGTATCGGGCGCGTCACGGTCAGACCGCGCGACGAGGCCTGCCGTCCTAGCGGTCGAGCTCGCCCTACCACGTAATCTTTGCCAAAAATTTATGTGACATGGCGCGGCACTCCCCGCACTTTGATCGCGAGTTCGCTGGGCGATCCGCCGCTGGGCCCGGCTTGCTGACGCCCAACCGCGGCATCACCAGAGCGTCGGAGTAGTCCAAATTGAGCGAACCCATCCGCTCGTGCGCCCCTCCGCCTTCGTTTCTGGCCGATGAAATGGCCGAACTCCGGAGCGCGTTGATCGCCTCGCACGTCACCCAGAGCGGGGAACACGACGCGAACGTACGCCGCGCCACAAGTGTCGTCGTGGACGTTCTCCGAGAGGCCGGCTGGCCGGTGGAAGCAATCATCTTCCATGTCAAGCAGGCGGCCGCGGAGGTCGGGAGCGCGCGAACGCGTGCCCGGTTGACCACCGACGTGGTGCGCTGGTGCAAGGAACACTACACCAGCTCTGCCTCGTAACCACGAGCTCCAGAAGTGACGCGAAAAGCGCGGCGAGCGGGAATGCGTGGCGAGTACGCATGGTCAGATGATCAGCACTGGCACGTTTCGGTCGCGCAGCATTCGCCGGAATGCAGCGAGCTCGCCATTCGTGAGCGCGTCGAGTTGCGACCTGATCGCGCGCATCTTCGCACCCAGCGTTGCGGCAACCTCCCGCTGCTGCACGTTGGGTGGAAAGTCGCCGGCGCCCACCTGTTGCGCGAGATATTCCAGCTTCTCCGCCAGCTTGAATGGATACCGGACATCGTCCTGTCCGCGCCCCGTGATGCGGACCTGGAACAGATCCTCCTCCAGGGCGAGGTACTTCTTCTCCAGAGCATCGGTGGCCGTGCGGATGTCCGTGGTGCTGGAATCCGCGGCTAGCGACGTCTTGAGCGACGCCATCTGTCCACGCACGGACTCCACCGTATTGATCATGTCCACCGTGGAGTCGATGAGCGTTGCGAGCGTGTGAACCAGCGCGCCCTGCGCGCGAATGTCCTCGAGTGAGCCGCCCGAAGCGGGATCCTTCAATACGTCCAGCGGCTGCGTCATCGTCTGTCCGCCGAGGGCGAGGCGGACCGTATACCTGCCCGGCGCCACCAGCGAACCGAAACGCCTCACACCTGGCGCCGTGGTGCCCTCCGCCTTCACCGAAAACCACGGCGCGAGGAGCGGGCTCACACGGAGCTTCGCCTCTTTCGTTTTCTCGCTCTGGAGGTCCCACCAGACGCGATTGAGCCCCGCCTTGGACGGCCCCTTGATCGAGCGCAGCTTGATGCCGGCACCATCGAGGATGTCCAGCGTGACACTGTCCTTCATCGCGCTGTCCACCGGCGCCGAGCGCAGCCAGTAGTGCAGCGACGCGCCATAGGGTGGATTGCGGCCGTCCGTCGCGTCATACGATGCCGCGAACGGCCCTTCCACTCCTTGAAACCGGTACGCGGCGCGCGGTGAGAACAGGTGCGCCGCTGTCGCTGCCTCCGCGTCCAGCGTTCGGAGCGGCGTGATGTCATCGAGGATCCAGAAGCCGCGGCCATACGTCGCCACCACCAGGTCCGAGAAACGCTCCTGCACAGTGAGCCAGTAGACGGGGGCATGGGGCAGGTTGGCCTGCAATGGCTGCCATCGCGCGCCGTCGTCGAACGACACCCAGAGACCGTTCTCCGTTCCCGCATAGAGCAGCCCCTTCCGCACGGGGTCTTCGCGCACCACGTGCGCGTAGCTCAGCGGCGACTTGGTGATGCCATTCACGATCAACGTCCACGACTTGCCGTAGTCAGTGGTGCGGTAGATCCAAGGGTCGCGGTTGTTCACCTGATGGCCGTCGACCGTGATGTATGCGGTTCCCCTGTCGAAGCGCGACGGCTCGATGTTGCTGATCGTTCCCCACTCCAGAAGTCCAGGCACGTTCGCCGTGACGTCGGTCCAGCTCTTTCCGCCATCGCGAGTGAACTGCACCTTGCCGTCGTTGGTACCCGCCCAGATCAGCCCGGGCTCCACTCGCGACTCGGCGATGGCGAACACCACGCCCCCGTACTCCACGCCGATGTTGTCGGGTGTGAGTCCGCCGGATGCGCGCAGGTGTGCCGCCTCATTCCGCGAGAGGTCGGGGCTGATCACGCTCCACGATTTTCCGCCGTCGGAGGTGCGGTGCACGAACTGGCTTCCCACGTACACCGTGTTGTGGTCGTGCGGCGAGATCGTGAGCGGGAAGGTCCAGACAAAGCGATACTTCGCGTCACTCGCCGAGCCGCCAATGGCGGCCTCCGGCCAGATCTCGGTGTACTGCGTGATGCCGGTCCGGAGGTCCAGCCTGGTCACGATTCCGCTGACACTGCCGAATCCCGACGCGCTCGACCACACGATGTTCGAGTCCACCGGATCCGGTGTGGCCCATCCGCTCTCCCCGCCGCCCACCGAACGCCACTCGCCACGCGGAATGATCCTGCCCGTCCTGGAATTGCTTGGTCCGCGCGCCGAAGGACCATCCTGGCGATTGCCGTACACGTAGTACGGGATTCGGTCGTCCACCGTCGCGTGATACATCTGCGCGACTGGCAGCTGCACCTGCAGCCAGGTTTTGCCGCGATTCGTGGTCATGGAGAAGCCGCCGTCATGGCTGACGGCCATCCGGTTGGCGTTCGTCGGATCGATCCAGATGTCGTGATGATCGCCGCCCGGTGTTTCGGCGTCCGGCGGATCGGTGATTGTCTTGCCGCCGTCCACCGTCTTCGCCCAGTTCGACGTGAGGAAGTACGCTTCGTTTTCGTTGTCGGGCATCGCGCCCATTCGGCTGTAGTACGCCGTCCGTCCCATCAACTGCCGGTCGCTTGAGACGAGCGTCCACTTTTCACCGCCATCGTCGGACCGCCAGAGTCGTCCCTGGTCGCGATCGGGAAAGTCCCACGAAGGGACTCCGTCACCCGTTTCGATCAACGCGTAGACGCGGTTGGAATTCGCCTTCGACATCGCCAGACCGATCTTGCCGATCTGCTTCGTGGGCAGCCCGTTTCCGCTCAGCCGCTTCCACGTCGTGCCGCCGTCGCGCGAGGTCCAGATCGCGCTCCCCGCGCCACCGCTCTTTCGACCCCACGTGTGAATCTCGAGCTGCCACGAACCGGCGAAAAGGATGCGCGGGTTGTTGGGATCCATCACCAAGTCGGAGATTCCCGTCGAGTCGTTCACGAAGAGCACGCGCTCCCACGACTTCCCGCCGTCCATCGTGCGATAGACGCCGCGCTCCGGTTGTGGTCCGTACGCATGACCGAGCGCGGCGACGTACACGATGTCCGGGTTGGTGGGGTGGATGATCACGCGCGAGATGCGGCCCGTCGCGTCGAGTCCCATCTTCGTCCAGTTCTTTCCGGCATCGGTGGACTTGTACACGCCCCAGCCGACAGAGATGTGCGACCGAATGAACGGCTCACCCGTTCCAGCCCACACCACGTTGTGATCGCTCGGCGCCACGGCCAGCGATCCGATCGACGAGACGGGCTCCTTGTCGAACACCGGCTCCCAATGGATCGCGCCGTCGCTGCTCTTCCAGATGCCGCCTGACGCCGCACCGGCGTAGTAGGTCATCGGATCGCCGGCCACTCCCGCTACGCTCGTGACGCGATTTCCCTCGGGCCCGATGTGTCGAAAGGTGAGCTGTGAATACAGAGCCGTATCAACGGCGGGCTTGGCGGCGTCGGTCCGGCGGGGTTGCGCGGTGAGCGGGGCCGCAGCAACGAGGGCCAAGGACGCGTGCGTGATGAGGCGTATGAGCATGGGCGACCAGGAGCGGTGGGAGCAAGCGACGGCTTGGCGACGGAGTGGTGAATCTACGACGTCCCGGTTCAGTCCGTCAGGCGCGCATCCTCTTACTCCTTCAGTTCATTCCCAATCAGATGAGATGCACAGCGCTCACCGCAGGATCGTTCCTCCTCCGCGTACATCCGAAGCGGCGGTATAACCATGCACCTACCGCGCGAGTGTCAGCGCCCGCTCGAGCACGGCGTCCACCCCTTGCTGCGAATCCGTGAGGGTCGTGCGCACTACCACGTCCGGCGGAAGACCGAGGCCTTCGTATACCAGGTGAGAAGCCGTGTACTCGATCCACTCCGAGAGTTGGTACGTCCATCCATTGGATAGCTCGCGCACGATGGGAGCGCCGGATGCGCCGGCGGTGGTGTCGCCAAGCACGGTCACCAAGGGTAGCGAGCGCATGGCGAGTATGAAGTTCTCTGCGGTGCTGAAGCTTCGGCGATTGGCCAGCACGTACACTCGCCCGGTGAACTGGCGAGCACCAGCTGGTTCCACCGTTTCGTTCATGAAGGGCGTGAAATCTCCATGGCCCGGTCCGTTTCGGCGTCGGAGGTATCCGAACGTGCGGCGACGATCGGCGAACCG
The DNA here is from genome assembly GCA_025362035.1 of Gemmatimonadaceae bacterium. Lineage (GTDB taxonomy): Bacteria > Gemmatimonadota > Gemmatimonadetes > Gemmatimonadales > Gemmatimonadaceae > AG11. Next base: position 12,922 of record JANYIN010000147.1, read on the forward strand.
GCCGGCGAGCGCGGCGGCCAACTCGTACGTGCCGCCTGCGTTGTCCCGGACATCTACGACGATCGCACGGGCGAAGCTGAGTTGTGCGAGCACGGTGTCCATTTCCGCTGCCCAGTTCGTACCACGGAAATCCGGCAGGTAGAGGTAACCCACGTCCGGCGTCGCCAGGCCGAAACGAATATGCTGCGTCTGGTTGAATTGCGCCGCGTGCACGTACCTCGCGAACACGAGCGCCGGGGAGAAATAGGTCGTCGCGGTGTCCGCGCGCGATTGGTAGCGGATGCTGGTGCTGCTGCCGAAGGGCGCGAGCGACACGTGCACGTCGTCGAGTTCGCCGAGCATCCGAGCGAGAACGCCGGCCAGCTCGACGTTGGAACGTGCGGCGACGGCGAGCGGGCGATAGTGTGTACCCAGCGAGTCCCAGTTGATATGCTTGAACTCGAAGAACGAGTAGTGGAGGTCGAACTCCCGCCACAGCTCGTCAAACACCGCGCCATGATCCTGCGCCGGCCCGGGGCCAAGAAAGGAATCCGCGCACGCGCTGCACAAGACGAGCGCAAACGTTGCAGATCGCAGCGCCCTCATGGCGCAGCGCCACCGAACCGGACCACCGCACCCACAGACAGGGATTGCGACACGAGGCGCACGTCCTGCACGTCGTCGTAGCGCAACGCACTCAACCGATAGAGATACAGCACGCCGACCCGTTGCGATTTCCATGGCGCGTACGAAAGCGAGCTCGTCACACCTCGGAGTGCACCCAGCGAAACAACGCGCAAATTCACCGCCGAGTTCTGTTGGTTCACGGCTGAATAGGAGTGCGCCACGGCCGCGGTCACTGGCGTCGCGATCTCTAGAGTGGCGAGGCCCCCGTGCACCGTCTGGCGCCACGAGGCCGCGGGCCCGAGCGTCACGATGCCGAGTACGAAGTGAGAGACGCGACGCGCAGGGTCCGTGTAGTCGTGCGCCGAGAGCGCTGCCGATGACTCGAGCGCGAGACCGATCAGAAGTCCGTCGGTAGCGATCGGCTGCAGGTGCAGCCGGCGCATCAGCCAGATGTGCGCCTGCAACTCGGTCAGGTGCTCGGTAGCCGGAGCACTGTTGGATGACGAGGCGAGTGTCCGCGCCCCGCCGTGCAGTGAGAACTGCAACGACGCATGCCCGAGCGTCCTTTGCGCTGCGAGCCCGAAGTCGCCGCCGTGCCCTCCGAAGAGCAGCGGCGAGGCAGACAGGTCACGTCGATCGTTCCAGGAGAATCCGGCCGACACGCTCAGCGAAGCACTGGCGTCGCCAGCACGCGCGACAGGCAGCTGCGCGAACCCAGGCTGGCCGCACAAGAGACAGGCACCCGCCGCAGTCAGAACGGCGACTCGTCGCATCGGTATCGCGCCGGATATCGGAGAAGGCGCGCGGCTCTCGGGAGGGAGAGGGAGCCGCGATATGCATGGACGGCGGCCTCCCTATCGGCTGTCACGCCGCGCCGCCTCACCAACAAAAGACGACTCAGCACCGGCCGCGCAATCCTCCGCGGCAGCCCGCAGCCAATAGTCGACCTCTGCGGCACGATTTGGCATCACGGCGTGATAAATGTGCGCCTGCAGCGCTCTTTCGAAGCAGATGGCGTGTTAAATGCGCATGGGCCTCGGAGAGTGGAGCGGGCCAACGCGACAGGCGAACACAGCGGCGGCGATAGCGGCCGTGGTGCGGGGAGTTCGCTGAACCGCGGGACATCCGCGCCGGATGGCGTACCGTGTGCGCGTTTCGATGCCGGCCGACGCGCGCAGATGACTGGCCGGTATTGGGGGAAAACAGATGTTCGATGAAAAGCGGGCGGTCGTTGTGCAGCGCGCAGAACTACTCTGCCGCGCGTCCACGCGACGAGACTTTCTGAAGGTGCTCGGCGTTGGAGGAACCATCATCATGTTGCCGAGTCTGTTTACGGCGTGTGGCGATTCCACCGATAACAACGTGACCAACCCGGTCTCGACGACGTACACGCTCGACCTGTCCAACGACACGGGCATCCTGAACTACGCGTACGCGTTGGAGCAATTGGAGGCCGCGTACTACACGGCGGCACTCGCGTCCGCCGGATTCGCGGCGCTCAGTGCGAACGAGCAGGAAGTGCTCGCCGATTTGCAGAAGCACGAGGTGATCCACCGCGAATTCTTCAAGACGGTACTGGGTAGTTCCGCTATTCCGACGATCAACTTCAATGCGACGACGGTCGGGGCCCTGACAGCCACCCGCAGCGTGCTTCTGAGCACGTCGCAGTTGCTCGAGGACACGGGTGTGTCCGCCTACAACGGCGCCGGCAAGTACCTGACGAGCGCGGCAAACCTGCTCGTCGCAGGAAAGATCGTGTCGGTCGAGGCGCGGCATGCAGCCGCCATCCGCGACATTCGCGACGGAACCACGGGTCGGCTCTTCGCTGGCGACGACGTCGTGAACGCGGCGGGGCTCGACGTCAAGGCGGAGCCCAGCACGGTGGGCGGTGCGGTGAACAGCTTGAATGTCGTGGTCGGCACCATCGCCATCGGCACGCAGCCAGACAGCGGCAAGAAGACCGCCGACCAGCCCGCACCCACCCCCACCTGATCGTCCATCGGACCAATTGGAGACATCGCACATGGAAACCCCATCATTGCTCGACACGATCGAACCGGAATTGGCCGAACGTATCGCAGCGCGAACTGAAGACATCAGGAACGGCTCGCCCGCCCGTCCCGGTGTCGTTGCCGCGCTCGGTCTCGCCTCCGTACCCATTGCCCTCGCGGCCCTCAGCACCGACCTGTACGGCCAGTCCGGTCTGCCCGCATCCATCAAGGGCGTCCTCGACTTCGCCCTCGCCCTCGAGATCTTCGAGAACGAGTTCTACAAAGCGGTGCTCGGCACGAGTGCGGTGGCGGCACAGAACGCGGCGTTCGCGCCCGTTCGCGCCCTCGCGGCCACTGTGCCCGGCGCGGTAGCAACGCTGCAACAGATTCAGAAGCACGAGACGGCGCACGTTGCCACGCTCATGGCAACTGGCGCGACCAACGTCTTCAATCTGGACGGAACGACGTTCGACTTCACGGGCAACCGGTCCGCGACAGGTGGTGGGCCATTCGCCAAAGCGACCACGGACCTCGCCTTCCTGCTCGAAGTAGCACAGGGCGCCGAAGACACGGGTGTGCGCGCGTACAAGGGTCAGGCGGCCAATCTGATGTCCAGCTCCGCGATTCTGGAGGCGGCGCTTCGCATCCACTCCGTCGAAGCCCGACACGCCTCACGGATACGTCGTATGCGCCGCGCGGCAGCCGGTGCGCCGAGCTCGGTGCGGTACAGCGGTACCGTGCGTGGCGGTGGTGCCGCAGCTGCCGGCGCGACGGATGCCGGTCCGAACCCGACGGCGGTCACGGCCGCCTTCAATCTGATCTACGGCGCCGGAGCCAATAGTGCTACGGCACCGTCGGAAGCGAACACGACGCACGCCGGCGTGGACATCATGAGCCTCGCTGGCGCACAATTTGGCATCGACGCCGCGCAGGAAGCATTCGACGAGCCCCTCGATCGGGCCGATGTCGTGGCCATCGTGCAGCCCTTCTTCATTCCAACCATCAGTTAGGCCGCACGAAGGTGATCCGGCGGGGCGCGAGTTCCGCGTCTCGCCGGAACGCCTTAACCATCGGAGGCGTCACGTGGCCAATATCGGAAAGCGACCCGCGTTTGCGCTGCGAATGGCCGTCATATTCGCAACGCCAGTCCTGTTCGGCTGCGGTGGCTCGCAAGCAGGGATGATGTCCGAGTCGGGCCCAGCAGCATCGGATGGCCCGTCCGATCAAGGATCGCCCTTGCCGCGTGAAGACGGCGACGCGGCCCTTGGGCGAGACGTTTTTCGGTTCGAGACCTTTGGCAACGAGGGGTTCTGGACCGACGCGGCGCGTCTTCCCGCCGGCATCGCCGCCGCAAGCGTGTCCCCGCTCCAGGCGCTGCAACTCGGATTGCAGGTGGATGTGGATGCCATCGACGCGCAGACACAGCGGGCGCTGGGCGCACAACTTCGGGCCGATCCCACCGGCCGAACATCGTCGATTCTAAACGACCCCGCGGTGACCGGCGTGCTCGTGAAGGCCAATGCCATCGTCGGCATGTCGGCCAAGGGAGACAAAGTCGGGACAAGCTGCGCCCTGTGTCACACGATGACGGATGGCAGCACGTTTCGCGTCCCGGAGGGCGGCTCTATCGGCCATCGCATCGATGGCCTCGCGAATCACAGCCTGAATCTCGGTGCTATTCTCGCAACCGCCAGCAACTCGCGGGCGTTCTACCCCTTGCTGCAGCTCTCGTTGCGCGCCAACAAAGGCAAGTCACTCGGCCGCGCGCCAACGGGATTGACCGAGACGTCCTCCGAGGCCGAGGTCGATGCGTATCTCAGGAATCCGGCGTACTATCCGATCGGCATGTTCGACGACACGTTCGACGGAAATGGCGACCCAATGCACAACACGCCGTTGTTCCGTCAGGATCTCGCCGCGCCGTATGGAAGCGAAGGCTCGATCGCGCGTCTCGACAACTTCAGCAATCTCGTCTACACGTCGCTGTTCGATCTGACCATGCTGACCACGCCGGGAGGGCGCGCGTTTCTTCACAGCCTTGGCGGCGCCGCTGGGGACGAAATCGCCGACAACTATGTGAAGGTCCTGGCCGCGACCGGAGTGCGCGGATATCCCTACGTTCGCGCATCGCCGCATCCGAAGCCCGGCACCGAAGACGCGCCAATCGGCGTGCGCGTGGACAATGAACGTCTGCTGGCATTGAACGCATACCTGGCGAGCCTCACTGCGCCGGCAGGGGCAAAGGTGGACCGCGAAGTCGCTGCCCGTGGGCGGCACACCTTTCGGACCGCAGGCTGCACCAGTTGTCACAATGTGGACCAGGGCAGGCCGGTCCCCACGACGATTCACGCCATGAAGGAAATCTTTCCCGGCGACGCGCCGGTGATACTTGCCCAGCGCAACCCGCCGCTCAATCCGGTCATGAATACGGAAGGGTCGATCTTCGATGACAAGATGGCCGTGGTGAACGCAAGCCTTCGCGGCGAGAAACGCGGTCTGGCGATGCCATTGTTGCTCGATCTCGCGCGGAAGCCTGTCTTCCTGCACGACAACTCGGTGCCGAGTCTGAGCGCGCTGTTCGATCCAAGTCGTGGCGCGATGGCGCCGCACCCATTCTACGTCCAGGATGGGAAGCAGCGGGAGGACCTGGTGCAATTTCTTCGAGGTCTCGATACCCACAGCCGCGATTAGCTCCTCCCGCCATCTGTCCACTCGTTTTGGGAGCCGGTATGCCATTCCCAGTACTGCTGTAGTCCGGTACTTCATTCTGCAGTGAAAAACAGCCACTGCAGACCCGAGTACTGGACTCAAGCAGTATCCGGACTGGCATCCAACCTCCCAGAAAGCATGCAGAGTATCTCGCCACTCGTTTTGGGAGCCGGTATGCCATTCCAGGTACTGCCGTTGTCCCCTACTCAGTACTGCAGTGGAAATTACATTATATGGCGTACCGCCTCCGTTAGATCCTGGACGGATCGATGCCGATCAGCTTCTTGGCATGGCTGCCTGCGCTCACCGCTTCCCCTCCGTATGACACCGCCACCACGCGCGAGCGCACGAAGCGGCAATCGATCGCTGCCACTGCTTTCGCTCGGCGCACTCGGCGTCGTCTTCGGCGACATTGGCACGAGCCCGCTGTACGCATTGAAGGCCTGCTTCGCGCCTGAGTACGGCCTGGCGCCCACTCCCGACAACGTGAAGGGGATCGTCTCGCTCATCCTCTGGGCGCTGACCCTCATTGTCACGATCAAGTATGTGGCGTACATCATGCGCGCCGACAATCATGGCGAAGGAGGGATCTTCGCCCTGCTGGCGCTGCTCGTGCCCGTCACCGGGAGTGAGCGTAAGAAAAAGCCCGCGCAGATGCTCGTCATCCTCGGGCTCATCGGCGCCGCGCTCCTGTACGGCGATGGCGTGATCACGCCGGCCATCTCCGTGCTCAGTGCCGTGGAAGGCATCCGTATTGCCACACCGGCCTTCACGCACCTGATCGTGCCGCTGTCGCTGGCCATCCTCGTGGTGCTCTTCGGCGCGCAGCGGTACGGCAGCGGCAAGCTCGGCAACGTATTCGGACCGTTGATGCTGCTCTGGTTCGGCGTGCTCGGAGTGGTCGGCGCGCGCGAGCTTCTGCATGCCTCGGTGATCTGGGAGGCACTCAATCCGATGGTAGGGGCCATCTTCCTGCGCGAACACGGCCTGCACGGCGTCCTCGTGCTGGGAGCGGTGGTGCTCGCGGTCACTGGCGCCGAGGCCCTCTACGCCGACATGGGACACTTCGGCAAGCGGCCCATTCGCATGGCATGGATGTGGGTCGTCTTTCCGTCGCTGGTCCTGAACTACCTGGGCCAAGGGGCCTTGTTGATCCGCGTGCCGGCGGCCGTGGACAGTCCCTTCTATCTGCTCGCGCCGTCCGCCGTCCTGTTGCCTTTCGTGGTGCTGGCCACGTTCGCCACGGTCGTCGCGTCGCAGGCGCTCATTGCCGGCGCTTTTTCGCTGACCCAGCAGGCGATGCAACTCGGGTACGTGCCGCGGATGCGAACGACGCATACGTCGGCCACGGCGGAGGGACAGATCTACATTCCGCTGGTCAATGTCACATTGATGGTCCTGTGCCTGCTGCTCGTGGTCGGCTTTCGATCGTCCGATCGCCTCGCGGCGGCCTACGGCATTGCTGTCACCGGCACCATGGCCGTCACGTCGGTGCTCTTCTACGCCATCGCGCGCGCGCGCTGGGGCTGGTCACGCCTCCATGCCGGCGTGCCCGCGCTGGTGTTTCTTGTCGTGGACCTCACGTTTTTCGGCACCAACCTCGTGAAGTTCCTGCAGGGAGGATGGGTGCCCGTGACATTCGCCGCCGCTGTCTTCCTGGTGATGACCACGTGGCGCGCCGGCCACGATTGTGTCCTCGAGAGCCGTCGGGGCGCGTCGTCGCCACTGGAAGAGGTGTTTCGCGCGTGTGACAGCGGCGAGGTCGTTCGCGTCCCGGGCACCGGCGTCTTCTTCACCGCGCACGGCGACGGGGCACCAGCGATTCTTCTGCGGCAGATGCGCCACATGAAGGCCCTGCACGAGGTGATCGTCCTGCTCACCCTGACCACTACGAGCGAGCCGGAGGTGGTCGGCGATGACCGGCTGACGTTCGAGCAACTGTCGCACGGCTTCACCAGGGCCGCCGCCCGCGTTGGATTCATGCAGACCCCCGATGCCCCAGGGATCATCCGAGAACTGCAACAGCGTGGCCACCTGCGCGAAGGGGACGCCGTTTACTTCCTGTCCCACGATCGCATTCAAGTGTCTGGCACGAGTCAGATGGCGACCTGGCGAAAGCACCTCTTCCAATACATGATGCGCAACGTGTCGCCAATGGCCGACTCGCTGGGCATTCCACCCCCCGACGCCGTCGAACTGGGGGGAAGCGTCCAGCTCTGAGCGGCGCGACGATGCTGGCGGGCAAGATTTGTCTTGCCTCGCCCGACGTTCGGACACTCTAGTTGCGCATGAGACCGGCGCCACCTCGCGCCGTTGCACTGTAGCGTAACGACTCAACGAGCCACAGACCGCCGCGCCGATGGACGCGGCCCGCCTCGGCCGACACTGGGTGAGCACGCATGCGGAAAGCCATGGCAGTCAAGGCGGGAGCACTTGCGCTGGGCCTCGCGATCGCCGGCAACAGTGCGCATGCGCAACGCGTCGTGGTGTCCCACGACGAGTGGTTAACGGGTAATGGCTTTTTCAATAGCAACGAACAACGGTTCGTGTCGAACGCGCTGACCTGGTTCGGGCTGACCGGCAGCGGCAACATACTGCTGTACTCGAGCAATGGGTTCCTCGTGAATACCGCGTTCGAGAACTATCTGGGGAGCCTCGGCTACTCGGTCACAGCCAACTCGGCGCCGGCATCCTTCGCGGGCTACAGCGCGGTGTTCTCCGAGAGCGTCACCAACCTCAATGGCAGCGGCCTGGCGGCGTACGCACTGGGCGGCGGCAACGTCTTCTACATTGGCGGCACAGGTTTCGGCGGGGCGGCCGCCGAGGCCGCGTACTCGAACACCTTCCTCAACGCTGTGGGCCTCAGTTTTGCCCCGACGTACAATGGACTGGGTACGGTGAACACCAGCGGCTTCTCCTCGCAGGGGCCGTTCGGCCCGGCACTGTTCACGGGTGTGGCGAGCGTGTACAGCAACAGCGGCAACGATATCTCTGCGCCCGGCGCCGCCGGCTGGACGACGCAGGTTTTCTCCGATCCAAGCGGCAACGGCGTCTATGCGGCCGCCGCTATCACGACGACCGCTACGCCGGAGCCGGCGTCCGGCGCCCTTCTCGCAACGGGGTTGCTTGCGTTCGTCTTGTTGGCCCGGATGCGCCGACGAGCGTAGGCTTCCGACGTAGAAGATCAGCGCGGCTGCGGCATGTCAGCAGTCGGTCCGTAGATCGGCGGATGGGGGATGTTGTTGAGCCGCAGGTACGCACTCAACTGCCCCCGGTGATGAACCATGTGGCTCATCAGCAGCGTGCGCAGCGCCGCCGCGCGCGGTAGGGCGATGATCACGTTCGCCCCGTTCCTGAGCGTCCACTCGTTGCCGAGCGTACCATCGTCGATCGCAGCGATCGCCGCCCGCGACGCGGCCACGTTCGCGTCGAACGCGCTCAACAAGGCCTCAGCGCTCGGATACTCCTGCACAATCTGAGGTCCCGGCGCGGCGATGTCGCGTTCGTCGGCGTTCACGATCACCGCCCCGAACGCCGTGAGGTTCGCAATGTGCGATGCCAGCTCGATGAGCGTGCGCGACTTCGGGTTCGGCCTCGTGTCCGCGTGATCGAACGTGATCCGCTCCAGCAGCGTGCGCGTGATGCGCATCTCGTTGTCGAACTCGCGAAGCAGCATGTCGGCGAATCGCATTTGGCGGCGGGCCGGGGAGGCGAGGGTGAAAAGGAGGAGACGGTTTCTTGAGTATAGCGCCCCCATGAAATCGCGGCGACGTCCGTGTTCGAGAGCATTCCGGATCCAGCCGCGCGTCGGCGCCCCGCCACCGTCAGCGAGCCGGTCATGGATCTGCTGCTCGGCGTCGCAGCGCCGCGGAGACTGTGCGGGATTCACGTTCGCGCGACGACGTACTCCGGCGTGATTCGGCTGATCGACGTGGTGCCGGCCTGGCGCATGACCATTTCGAGTTCCTTCCTGAGGATCGCCAGCACCGCTTCGGCGCCCTCCTGACCGAACGCGCCGAGCCCCCAGATGTATGGGCGTCCCACACCGACGGCGTTGGCGCCGAGCGCCAGCCCCTTGAAGATGTCGGTGCCTCGACGGACGCCGCCGTCGAGTTCGATGATGGCGCGGCCGCGCACAGCCTTCACGATTTCGGGCAGGCACTCCACCGTTGAGCGAAGCGTGTTGTCCGCGCGCCCTCCGTGATTGGACACGAAGATGCCGCTCGCGCCATGCTCGATGGCCAGCTCGGCGTCTTCAGCGGTGACGAGGCCCTTCACGAACACCTTCATGGTAGTTGTGTCTCTGATGCGCTTCACGTAGTCCCACGTGGGCGTACCCACCTCGGGCATGGCGGGCGTGGGCACCAGGCGCGACAGCGCAGGCTTCCGCCGATTGTCTCGGCCGTCCACGCGTCCGGTCACACCGGGCATTGGCTGTCCGCCAATGTGACAATCGGCGCATTGCCGAGCGTCCGCCAACCGTTCGCGAAACATCGTGAGCCGATTGCTTCCGCCGATGAGATCGACCGTAAAGACGATCGCGGGCGCCCCGGCCGACTCGGCGCGCTTGATCAGTTGCTTCGTCTGATTCCAGTCCGGAAGGTGGTAGAGCTGGAACCAGACCGGACCACCGCGCGCAGCGATCGCGTCTTCTATGGACGTCGTCGCGACGGTGGAGAGAACTTGCAGGTGGTTCCTCGCTTTGGCAGCGCGTGCCACGGCAAGTTCGCCCTCGGCGTGAAACGCCTTCTGGCTCCCCAGCGGACAGAGGACGATGGGCGTGCTGTAGGTCGTGCCGAGGAGTTCGACGGAGGCGTCCACGTGACTGACGTCCACCAATCGGCGCGGGCGCAGTGCCCACTTGGCGAAGCCGTCGCGATTCGCCGTGATCGTGGCGTCGTCGTCGGTGCCGGTGATGAGATAGCCCCAGTGCGCGGCGGGAATGTTGTGCTTCGCCACCGGCTCGAAGTCGAAGACATCGAGCGCCTGATTGGCGGCGCGGATCAGGTGTGGCTGCTTCGCCGCCTGGTCGATGAGATCGAAGCCTTTCGATCGGTCGCTGCTGCTGCCGCTCACCAGACGCGCGAGTGACGCGTGGTCGATGCCCGCGGCGATGAACAGCGGGGATCCGGCGAGGAACGCGAGGAATTTGCGCCGCGAGACGTCGTCGATGGCCATGCGCGACTGGAAGGAGGAGGCGGGAACGTAGCGGTGCGCTCCTGTCGAGTCTAGCGACCTTCCATCGCGTTGAATGGCGCCAGCGCCCTTTCGGCGTTATTCACTCATCCGATCGCCCGCTCCTCCCTCCGCACTCGCCCGGAGCACGGTACCCTCGCCATGTCCCCATTCGTCGCTGAGCTCATCGGCACAACCATCCTGGTCGTCCTGGGCAATGGCGTCGTCGCCAACGTCCTGCTGCACAAGAGCAAAGGACAGAACAGCGGCTGGATCGTCATCACCACCGGATGGGCACTGGCCGTCGCGGTCGCCGTCTACCTGGTCAACCCGATCAGCGGCGCGCACCTAAACCCCGCCGTCACACTCGGTCTCGCGGCCATCGGACGGTTCCCCTGGACGCAGGTGCCCGCATACATCGTCGCACAGATGGCCGGCGGCTTTCTCGGCGGTACGATCGTGTGGCTCGCGTACCTGCCACACTGGGAGCCCACGGAGGACCACGCAACGAAGCTCGCCGTATTCTGCACCGCGCCCGCACTCAGACGGACGGCGCCGAACCTGATGACGGAAGTGATCGGCACCTTCGTGCTGGTGCTCGGCGTCCTGGCCATTCTGCGCCCGGAGAACCTCGTCCCCAACTCCGGCTTCGAGAAGGGCTTCGCGCCAGCGCTGGTCGGACTGCTCGTGGCGTCGATCGGCTTGTCGCTGGGCGGTCCCACGGGATACGCCATCAATCCCGCGCGCGATCTGGGACCGCGGCTGGCTCACGCCGTGCTGCCTGTGGCCGGCAAGGGCGGCAGCGATTGGGGCTACGCGTGGATCCCCGTGGTGGGACCCCTCATCGGCGGCGTGTTGGGCGCCGTCTTCTTCAAGCTGTTCTGGTAATCACCGCCGCTGAGGATCCCGTTCGTGAAATACATTCTCGCCCTGGACCAGGGCACCACGAGCTCGCGCGCCATCGTGTTCGACAAGCGGGGCACCATCGTCGCGGACGCGCAGCAGGAGTTCCGGCAGATCTTTCCGAAACCGGGTTGGGTGGAGCACGACGCCAACGAGATCTGGGCGTCGCAGTCGAGCGTCGCAACGGACGCGCTGCGCAAGGCGGGGCTGGCGGGCACGGACATCGCGGCGATTGGCATCACCAACCAGCGCGAGACGACCGTGGTGTGGGACCGTGTCACCGGCCGTCCGATTGCGAACGCGATCGTCTGGCAGGACCGTCGCACGGCGTCGGCGTGCGACCGCCTGCGGAAGGCGGGGAAGGCGCCGCTGATCAAGCGCAGGACCGGCCTGATCGTGGACGCGTATTTCTCCGGCACCAAGCTGCAATGGATCCTGAAGAACGTTCCGGGCGCAAAGGCGCGCGCCCGTGCCGGCGCACTGGCGTTCGGCACCATCGACTCGTGGCTCGTGTGGAATCTCACCAGCGGGCGAACGCACGTGACTGACGTCAGCAACGCGTCGCGCACGATGCTGTTCAACCTCAAGACGCTCGACTGGGATGACGAACTGCTCGCGCTGTTCGACGTCCCACGCGCGGTCCTCCCCCAGGTGCGCGATTCCAGCGAGGTGTACGGCGAGTGCACGATCTGGGGTGGTGCGATTCCCATCGCCGGCATCGCTGGCGACCAGCAGGCGGCGCTGTTCGGACAGGCGTGCACGCGACCCGGGATGGTGAAGAACACGTATGGCACCGGGTGCTTCATGCTGATGAACACAGGCAGCAAGCCGGTCGTCTCGCGCAACAACCTGCTCACGACGGTGGCGTGGCGCGTCCGCGGGCACACCGAGTACGCGCTCGAGGGGAGCATCTTCATCGCGGGCGCCGTGGTCCAGTGGCTGCGCGACGGGCTGGGAATGATCACGACGGCGGCGGAAGTGGAATTGCTCGCGGCGCAGGTGCCCGACAACGGAGGCGTGTACGTCGTGCCGGCCTTCGCGGGACTCGGCGCGCCGCATTGGGATCAGTACGCGCGCGGCCTGATGGCGGGCATCACGCGCGGCACGACGGCCGCGCATCTGGCGCGCGCCGCGCTCGAGGGCATCGCGTATCAGGTGTACGACGTGCTGCAGGCGATGCAGTCGGACGCCGGCATCGAGTTGAAGGAACTGCGCGTGGACGGCGGCGCGTGCGTCAACAATCTGTTGATGCAGTTTCAGGCGGACATCCTCGGCGTGCCGGTGGTGCGACCGCGCGTGTCCGAAACGACCGCGCTCGGCGCTGCGTACCTTGCGGGGCTCGCGGTCGGCTACTGGAAGGACACCGAGGAGATCGCAAAGCAGTGGAAGGCGGACCGACGCTTCGTGTCCACGATGAAGCCCGCACGCCGGAGGGTGCTGCTCGCGGGGTGGGAGAAAGCGCTCGAGCGGTCAAAGGGTTGGGAGGACCCGATCGAGCGGTGAAATGCGACGATGTGCAACGCGCTGAAGCGCGTTGTCGAGCGACCGGAATCACATTGCGGTATGACCGCTTGCACATCCGACACTGCCGAGGGTAGCGTTCAGTATGAACACGGCGAATGCTCGGCGTCACGTGACGTCGCATGAGTTTCTCGCGCACCCCGCTGCCGCGTGGCCCAGTGAGCTCGTGCGGGGCGAAGTCCACGTGATGACGCCTGCCGGCGGCGCCCACGGCGTGGTGGCCGGTACGGTGTTCGCCGCGCTCAACGCCTTCGTCGCGGCGCA
>JANYIN010000151.1 GCA_025362035.1 Gemmatimonadaceae bacterium
GCGACGTCGCCGGCATGCGCTCAACCGCATGCTCGGTGAGCGGGAAGACCTGTCGATCGATTCCCTCGACGATGTGCTGGGCAGCAGAATGACGGATCGGCTGCGTTCGCTTCGCGAGGCATTACTGTCGTCGGCGCGCGCGCTGTCACAGGAAGTGTCTATCAATCGTCAAGTGCTGCGGCATGCGCTCGCCGGGGGCGACGCCTATGTGCGGGTGCTCACGGGCGCGCCGGGTCCTGTGACATACGGAGGGTCGGCCACGCAGAGTGCCGCCGCACCGGAAGCATCGAACGGGGGCTTCCTCCTCAATCGGAGAGCGTGACCGTGAGCTCGATCGGAAGTATTCTCAACAGTGCCCGCTCCGCCATGCAGGCGGCGCAAGTTCAGATGCAGACCACGTCGCAGAACATCGCGAATGCTGGCGTAGAGGGATATACCGTCCAAAGCGCTCAGCTCGTCGGCAACACCCCACAGCAATTCACTTACGGCAACATTGGCACTGGTGTCGTGGTGCAGGGCATCACGCAGGCGCGCGACAAGCTGCTGGACGCACAATACCGTACCGCAAATGGTGGCGCCGCGCAGCAGAAAGCCGCTGGCGATACCCTCACACGCGTCGAACAGGTGCTCGGCGAACCATCGGCGACAGGGCTGAGCAACTCGCTCGACGTCTTCTGGAATTCATGGAGCGATCTGGCGTCGGATCCCACCAGCGCGTCGGCGCGGGGCGCCGTCGTGCAGCGCGGGACGCAGGTTGCTGCGCAGCTCAACGGCTTTGCCAGCCAGCTCGATCAGGTCGCCAGCGACACGCGCGCGACACTGGTGTCGGATGTGGGCAAGATCAACCAGCTCGCGCAGCAGGTCGCGGACATCACGCCACAGATCGTGGCGAGCGAGGCGGGCGGAATGACGGCGAACGACTTACGCGATACGCGCAATCGCTTGCTGGACCAGATTTCCTCGCTGGCCGATACACAGGTGGTGGACCATCAGGATGGAAGCGTCGGCGTGTACCTCGGGGGGCGTATGCTGGTAGACGGTACGGCCTACCATCAACTGACCACCAGCGGTGGGAGCCCGGTGTCGTTGAGGTTCACCGGCGCGACCAACACGCTGCAGAACGTGGGCGGAAGCATTGGCGCAGCGACGACGTCGCTCAATCAGTCGATTCCTGGCGTCATGAGTGATCTCGACACGCTGGCCGGCGCGCTTGTGCAGCAGGTGAACCAGATACACAAATCGGGGGTGGTCTTCGCTGGCGGAGGCACCACGGCCACGGCGGCGGGCAACTTCTTCAACCAGTCCGCCACCATCGTCGGGCCGACCGACCCGTACCAGACGGCGCGCGGCATCAGCGTGTCGTCCACTCTCTCCGATCCGACCCTGGTTGCCGCGTCTGCTGCCGGGGCGGCAGGGCCAGGCAACAACACCGTCGCCAACCAGCTGGCCAACTTCCGCGACGCGCCGGTCACGCTGACCTCGTCCAACGGAAACACGGTCAATGGGTCACTCGGCTCCTTCTATCGTTATACTGTATCGAACGTCGCTCTCGCCACGAGCGACGCCAACAGTCAATCAGCGGTACGGAGCACGCTGGCGACGCAGGCCGATACGCGGCGACAGTCGGTGAGCGGAGTGGCGACCGATGAGGAACTCGTGAAAATGATCAAACAACAACAGGCATATTCAGCCGCGGCCCGTCTGATCAGCGTGGTCGACGAGATGTCCAAGACGCTCATCGCTCTTGGTCAGTAGGTCGTGCTGATTCTGAGCCGGAAGCCCGGTGATGCCATCATCATCGAGGGCGGCATCCGCGTTGTCGTGCTCGCGTGCGACCGCAAGAGCGTGCGGCTGGGCATCGAGGCGCCTCCGTCCGTCACCATCCTTCGGAGCGAGATCGTCACCGCCATTGCCGAGGAGAACCAGCGCGCCACGGACACCGCCGACGCGAACGAGTGGCTGTCGGGTCTGGGGCCGACCGCTCCATCCGAGCCAACGGACTCCTGAGGCGCGCCCGAGGTCGGCGCCGGATGAGCGCCCCTCGGTGTGAGGTCGGTCAGCGGTCGTCCGCGGTGCGCGCCGCCCGCTCGCGGCGGCGCACCTCGAGCAGCGTGGGAAAGGTGACGACCCGCTTCTCACCGACCACCGCGATGCTCGCTCCACACAACGCCGCCATTTCGTCCGCGTAGTCGCTGCGGGTACCGTCGAACGGCAGGACCACCGTGAGCACCTGCTCGGTGGCCTGCACGCCGATGGCCAGCGCATCGCGAGCGGTGCTGTCGACGGCGCGTTTTCCGCTGTCGATCAGGATGAGCATCAACCTGAGCAACGCCCAGCGCGGGACGCGGATCGGTTGCAGGCTGCTCAGCATCGACACGTCACACCGAATGGACCGCAGCGTGGGATGATGCCGGTGCAACGTGACGGCCTCCGCGAGCACCGGGAGGATCTCCAGCGCCTCACTTGACAGGTGTTCGGAGCACAACGCGCGCAAGTGCTCACTCACGGCCGACAACTGGGCGAGCTCCTCGGGGAGCACCTGTTGCTGCGTCTGCTGGTCGTCGCCCAGCGCGATGAGTTGGGCGAAGGAGCTCAGCGCAGTGATGCGGTTGTTGAGGGCATGCACCAGCCCCCGAATCAGCTTTTCGCTGAGGTCGGTCCATTCGGCCACGCCGGTGCTCGACTGCGTCCCACGATCAGACATGTATTCCATAGGGCTGAAACGATCTGCACTCCAGTGTCGACCGGACCGGGACGATACTCGACCTGTGGACCTTTGTAGACCGCGGCGTCGGTCAGGAGCGAGGTGCGGAAGTGTTCGTCATCGTTGGGCTGGTAGTTGTCATCGGCAGCATCCTGTTCGGCTACACGATGCATCACGGCCAGATCGGCGTGCTGCTCCAGTGGTCCGAATTCATCATCATTGGTGGTGCTGGCATCGGTGCGTTTCTCATGGCCAACCCGATGACCGTGGTGACGGGCAGCCTGAAGGCGGTTGCGGACCTGATCAAGCCTAATCCCTATTCGGAAAAGGCGTACGGAGAGTTGCTCCAGGTTCTATACGAAATCTTCCAGAAGGCGCGCAAGGACGGTCTCGTGGGTCTCGAATCGCATATCGAGGAACCGGAAAAGAGCGACATCTTCAAGAAGTACCCTGTGTTCAACGCCAACCATCACGCGGTCAGCTTCCTGGCCGACACGTTGAAGGTATTGCTGACCGGCGCGGTGGAAGACCACCACCTGAGCGAAATCCTCGAGCTGGACCTCGACAAGGGGCACGACGAGGCCATGGCGGTCCCGGCGGCCATCAACAAGATCGGCGACGCGATGCCCGGATTCGGCATCGTGGCCGCCGTGCTCGGCGTGGTCATCACGATGGGGTCCATTGGGGGCTCCGCAACCGAAATCGGGGAAAAGGTAGCCGGTGCCCTCGTCGGCACCTTCCTCGGCATTCTGCTCTCGTACGGTGTGATCGGGCCAATCGCCAGCGCCATCGAAGCCCGCATCAAGGCCGAACATGACTACATGTGCTGCATCAAGACGGCCCTGCTCAGCTTTGCCCGGGGCGATGCGCCGATGACCTGCGTGGAGTTTGCGCGCCGTAACATCGAGCCCGTGGAACGGCCGTCCTTCGCCGAGCTCGAAGCCCTCACGCGCAGACGGGCGGCGTAACGTGGCCACGCCCGGTGCCAAGATCATCATCGTCAAACGACGCAAGAAAGGACACGCCGCCCATCACGGCGGCTCCTGGAAGGTGGCATACGCCGACTTCGTGACGGCCATGATGGCGTTTTTCATGGTGATGTGGATCCTGGGCATGGACGAAAACCTCAAGAAGTCCGTCGAGGGGTACTTCTCCAACCCGGTAGGATTCAAGAAGGGCTATTCGGGCGGCCGGAACCCCGTCTCGCGCGGCTCGTCTCCCACGTCGATGACGACGGCGCAATTGCGCCTCGTCAGCCATATCTCGCAGGAAGAGCGATTCAAGCGCGCTGGCGCGAACATCAAGTCGAAACTCGCGGAGTCCGGACTGGGGTCAATCGGTCACATCGATGTCGTCACAACGGCGGCGGGACTGCGCATCGAGCTGGCGGAGGGAGGTGAGGGCGAAACCTTCTTTCCCGTCGCGTCGGCGGAAATGAAACCCCTCATGCAACAGTTGCTGGCGCTGGTGGCGAGCGAGCTTAGTCCACTGGACAACAGCCTGATCATCGAAGGGCACACCGATGGGCGCGCGTACAGCGGCAGCTATTCCAACTGGGAACTCTCCGCCGACCGCGCGAATGCGGCGCGGCGTGTTCTCGAACAGTACGGCATTACGCCGTCGCGGGTTCGTGAAGTGCGCGGCATGGCCGATCGGGATCCGCGAATGGACGCCGATGCGAACGATCCAAGCAATCGGCGGATCACGATCGTCCTGCCCTTCAGCGATGCCGTGTACGAGGTGCGCCCTTCCCAGGCGCAGCCAATGCCCGCGCCGTCGCGCGGCGGTTGAGCCGGCCGCGGTCGTTTCCCCGCGACTACGGGGCCGCAATGCGTAGTTGGGTGCGGGCCCAGCTGAGCGCGTCGAAGTAGCAGCCCGGTACCGATTGCGCGTCCGCGCCAACCAGTATCGCGAGCCGATTCACGTCCTCCCACTTCCCCCGCTCGTACGCCTCCACCAGCAGCAGGGCATCACCCAGCGGCCCCGTCCGGCTGATGAGCGCCCCACGTACCTCCGCCGACACCTCCACCAGGGAAAGTACGCGGTCCATGGACACGCGCATCATCGCGTCCATCTGGGACAGGATGCCGACCATGAACAGCGGATCTGGTGCGAGGCGCTTCGTGGAGCGCCGCGCGATGATCTCGCACAGGCGCCCCCGCACGAGCGCCGTGAGCCCGAGCTCCTTGTTCGTCCCGCCCTGCGACACAAACGACCCCGCCAGCATGATCGACAGCCAGCGATGTAGCGCGGTTCGTCCCACCATGCGCAATGCGTGCTTGATGGACTCCACCCCCTGCACCCCGATGGCCGCGGAATTCGCCATCCGAAGCAACTTGTAGCACAGCGCCGCCTCGGCACGCAGGACGATCTCGATCTGCGCGTCGCTCGTCTCCCCATCGCGCAGCAAGGTCAGCAAACGCAGGATGGTGAGTTGTCCGGCTTCCAGATCTTCCTTGGCAACCGTTTCGGGGCGCGCGTAGAAATACCCCTGGAACAACTGGAAGCCGAGCGTGGAACAGCTGCGATGCATGTCGACCGTCTCCACGCGCTCCGCAAGCAAACGGCCCTTGAATGCTCCCAGCTTGGAGATCTGGTGCCGTACCTCCGATTCGTCGCGGCCAAGCACGTCCAGTTTCACGATGGACGCGAGCGTGAGCAATGGATCGAAGCTCGGATCGTACACGAAATCATCGAGCGCGAACCGGTATCCCGCCGCGTGCATCGCTTCGCATGCACGCAGCGTGTCGTCGTCGCAGTGCACCGTCTCCAGCAACTCGACCACGACTTCGTTCGGATCGAACAGCTCGTACAGACCTTCCACCAGCTGCTCGCGCGTGAAGTTCACGAATCCGGGCACGCCGCCCGTCAGTTCGGTGATCCCCACCCCTAGGAACGCATTGGTGATCACCCGGGCGCTCATCGTGTTCGCGTCCGTGCCCTCCGCCGTCGTTCGACTCTCGTCGCGCCGGTACAGCAACTCATACCCGATGACGCTGTTCGACCGGTCGAAGATCGGTTGCCGGGCCACAAAAATGCTCACTCGCCCATCCCCGACAAACAAGGCACGTCCAGCACTGGCGGGAGAGATCCGTCGATCATGAATGGTCCTGGGTCGTGCCGACGCGCCGGTGGGCGGCGACTGCCTGGAAAGTAAGGGAACGGGCGTCGGGGAGCGTCCGCCCAGCTGAAATCAGTTCGTGGACGGCCATGAAAGGGCTGGCAGCGCCAAGCCGAGGAGCACGCTGTATCCGGGGTCGTTGCAAAGGTACGGGTCGAGCACGCTGCGGGCCATTCGCCCATCGTAAGGTCAGTCCGCGTCAGCCTCTACCGGCGCGGAGAAACAATCGGCATCGTACGTTGGCTCTGTCAGTTGGCGCTTCGAACGGTTCTCCCCTGGCTCATCTCCTCTTGGCGAATTGCCCATGTTCGCTCCCGCGCTCCTTGCCCTCGTCTCCATACTCGGCGCACCGCCGGATACCGGGTTTCGAACAGTCGATGACGGTAGCAATGGGCACGCCCTCACAGTACTTTCCTCCGGCGCACTGGCGCTGGACGACACCGTCGCGCGTCGCCGCCCCAGAGCCATCGAGGTCAGCGATTGGTACGAGCGCCGGCTCCGTATCCACAGGTACGGATCGTACACGATCTACCCCCTGTTTGCGCTGGAGACCATCGCGGGTAACCAACTCTATCCGGATCCACGCAACGGCCCCGTCTGGGCGAAAAACAGCATGCGCTATGGGGCGACGGCGCTGGCCGGTGTCTTTACCTCCAACACGGTGACGGGACTGTGGAATCTCTGGGATTCCCGTGGCGTCCCACAGGATCGCACTCGTCGCACGGTGCATGCATTGCTCATGCTCGTCTCGGACGCCGGGTTCTCCTACGCAGGCAGCACCCTGGCGCGGGAAGCGAAGAACAGCGAAGCCAAGCGGCACGAGCACAAGCTATGGGCATACGGTTCCATGGCCACCGCACTGACTGGTGTGGCCGTCATCACTCTGTGGAGATGAACGATGATGCTGGCACGCGGGGAAACCGCTGGGGTGACTGGAAAGCTCGTGCAACTCGCCGAGCCCTGGTCGAAATTGTTCTCCCATTCCAAACCGGTGTCGGCGGGAGTCCTCTTCTTCCATCTGGCGCCCCTGATCTTCGCCGCCGGCGTGGCATTCGCGGCGGACCGGGCAACACTGCGCGCGGCAAAGGGCAGCGTTGACGACCGCGTGCGACAGTTGCAGGAACTGGCGGGAACGCACCGATTGGTCGTGACCGGTCTCACGGTGTCGTTCATCAGCGGTATCATGCTGTTCCTGTCGGACGTGGAGAACTTCATCGGCTCACCATTCTTTTGGATCAAGCTCAGTTGCGTCGCGCTCCTGCTCGTGAACGGTGTGGTGATGACTCGGACGGAAAAGTCCCTCGCCGGCTCCGGCACGAACGCGCCGTTGTGGGGACGGCTCAGAATTGTCGCCGTGCTCAGCGCCATTCTCTGGTTCGCGACGGCCCTCGCCGGAGTGGTGCTCAAGGAATTCGCCTGATGATCGCGGTCCCGTGCGTGCGCCGCCAGCGCCGCGGACCACAGTGATGGCCCGACCGATGGAGAGCAGGGAATGACCGAACAGCGGGAATCGCACGCGGACACGGAGTGTTCGGCCTGCCCTGTGAGTGGACGACGGGATTTCCTGGTCGATGCGCTGCGTGCCGGCGGCTTGGCACTGGCGGCGCTGGGCATCGCGCCGGCCGCCAACGCGATGCCGACGCGGTGGATCCGGGCGCTCGCCAGCAACCGCACCGAAAAGAGCTACGCGGTTCCCGCCGGCGACGGCGTGCAGATCGACAGGGACGCCGAGGTAATTCTCTCGCGCGTCGGCAAGCAGGTGTACGCCTTCGCGCTCTCATGCCCCCATCAGAACACCGCGCTCCGATGGGAATCCGACGACAGAATATTCCAGTGCCCGAAGCACAAGTCCCGCTATCGCGCCGATGGCACGTTCATCGAGGGACGTGCGACGCGCAGCATGGACCGGCTGGCCATCCGGCTCACGGACACCGCCGTGGTGGTGGACGTCGACAAGTTATTCCAGGAAGATCTCAACAAGGCAGAATGGCAGCGGGCGATGGTCACACTGCCCTGAATTGGTTGGTGCTCACTCACCCCGTACCTCCGTGTCCTGCGAAGATTGCTTGAGCCGACGGGAATTCCTTTCGCGCAGTTCGCTCGCCGTGGCCGGCGCGGCGAGCGTGGCGGCGCTTGCCGCGTGCGGAGACGGACAGTTCGGCCCGACCGCCATCGTGTCCACTACCAAATCGGTCTCGCTGAAAGTGGGCTCGATTCCAGCGCTCGCCACCACCGGACAACTCGCGCGCGTTCCCCAGGACGGCGTCTACATCGACGTGAAGCGCACGGGACCGTCCACGTTCCTGGCCGTGTCCACGATCTGCACACACCAGCAATGCGACACGAATATCAACGGCAACACCATCGTCTGTCCCTGTCATGACACCCACTATGACTCCGATGGGCACGTGACCAAGCAACCCACCGGCGGCGGCTCGGCCACGAGTCTCCCGGTGTACGCCACAAGCTACGATGCGGCGTCGGATACCCTGACGATCGGTTGAACGCGACCTTGCCACGGGCGGCGGGCCTGGATTCGCCAGCCCCGGGACCGCCTGACGACGACGCGTCCGAACCTCACCAGGTCGTGGGTGTATCTACCGAGTGAACGCGCGCCGGCAAACCGGAGTGCGCGTTGGTGCTTCGCACAACGCCGGAGTCTTGAATGCGTCACAGCTTGAGATCCGCTCGTCTCCCCCTGGTGGTTGCGGCCGTGCTGTCGGCGGCCGCCTGTCGCGCCAAGGCGCCCGCTGGCGTGGACTCGTCGCTGTCGCGTGATCTGGCGCTCGCGCAGCGACCCGGCGTGACGCCGATCGAATTCAACGACGCACCCGTGGCAGGATCCGCCCCTGCCAGCCGAGCACCGGCGGCAGCCACCAGGAGACCGGAGCCGCCGCGAGCCGATGCGCCTACACCACGTCCGAGTCCGCGTCGGGACGCGCCCCCCGCACCGATCGCGCGCTCCCCAGACCGGACGCCGCCTCAGCCGGTCGCCACTGCGCCGGCGACAGCCCCGGCACCCGCGCCCGAACCAGCGCCCGGCCTCATCGGCGCAGGCGCGCGCATCGGCATGTCCACCAATGCGCGAGTGTGCACCAACGCACTGTTGGTGGGGGACAAACTGAGCGCAACGGTCACTAATGGGACCGTCGGCTCCAACGGTGCCGCGATACCCGTCGGGTCCACGGTCGTGCTTGAAGTCGCGTCGGTGGACCGCGCGGATCCCATCGAATCCAGTCACATCGACTTCCGCGTCCGTGCGGTGGAGGTCAACGGCGAATCGGTGCCTGCCACCGGCGACATCGCCACGCTTGGGACATTGGAAAGGGTGCAGACGTCGTCCGGCAATGATGTTAAGAAGGTGGCCGGCGGCGCGATCGCTGGCGCGGTGCTGGGCCGCATCTTTGGGCGTAGCACCAAGGCCACCGTTATTGGGGCCGCCGCCGGCGCGGCGGCAGGAACGGTGGCTGCGAGAAATTCGCAGGGCAGCGACGCGTGCCTTCCATCCGGAAGTCCGCTGCGCCTCACGCTCTCGCGCGACGTGGTGGCACGGCGCTCCGGCGCACTATGAACGTGTGATGTATCTCACAATGTAAACCGTTCAGCAGCAACAGCTTAACACATCGCTGACACCACCGTCTCCCTTGCAACGACGCGAGTGCTTCGCGCCGAGGTACCTGCCTCAACATTACTCGGACGGGAGATCACCATGCTTAACCTGAAATCGTTCGTTGCCGGCGCATCACTCCTCCTCGGCGCCGCCGGCGCCCTGTCGGCGCAGACCGCCGCCCCCGTCGGCCGAGTCCACGATCCGCGTCACGACCGACATGACGTGCGGACCGACCGGCGCGACCTCCGGAACGACGTGAAGGGAAATGTGGCAGACAGGCACGAGCTGAAGGGCGATCGCCGCGACCTCAAGACCGATCGTCGCGAGCTGGGCGCGGACGCTACCGCCCTCAAGGCCGCGCGCTCGGAAGGCGATGTCACGGACGCGCGCCGGATCCGCGCCGATATGCGCAAGGACTCACGCGATCTCACGGTGGACAAGCGGGACGTGCGTCACGACACGCGCGATCTGAAGCATGACGTCGCCGCCCGACGCGCCGATTCCAAGGAGCTCCGCGCCGATCGCCGCGACCTTCGCAACGACCGCAAGCCCGAGTAAATCGCTCGGCCGTGGCCGCCCCGCACCGCGAAAAATCGCGGTGCGGGGCGGTCACGTTTGGTCTCGTCCCTTACGCGGCGAGGGGTTGCGTGCGTACTCTAGGGGCAATGCCCGCGAACGCCTCTGACGACGCACCCCAGGAATCTTCAGCAAAGGCCGGCCCCAGCGAGGAGGCAGCCAGGCGGGAAGCCGACGCGCGCGCTTTGGCGGAAAGCGGACTCGGCTCGGGACTGTTGGCGCGACAGTCAGTGTCGAGCGATGGACAGACCGTTGCCGTGCTGAAGGTGTGCCCGCAGTGCGGAAAAGAGTACGAAACCGCACTGCGCTTTTGTCCGAACGACGGCACCGCGCTGCGACCGAAAGGCACCGACTCGCTGGTTGGACGCGTGCTCGCGGACCGATATCACATCCTGAAGCCCATTGGTGAAGGAGGAATGGGCCGGGTGTATCTGGGCGAACACGTGAAGATGAATCGCCAGTGCGCCATCAAGGTCATGAGTCCGGCACTGGTGAACGATCACGAGTCGGCCGCCCGGTTCGCGCGCGAAGCATCCAACGCGGCGCGCATCATCCATCCCAACGTCGCAGCCGTTTTCGACTACGGCGAGAGCGACGGCGTCGTCTACCTCGTCATGGAATACGTGGATGGCGAGCCGCTGTCGGACCTGCTCGTTCGGGAAGCGCCGTTCGGCGTCGAGCGGGCGCTCGAGATAACCTCGCAGATCGCTGAAGGACTCTCGGCCGCGCACGAATTGGGGATCATCCACCGGGATCTCAAGCCGGACAACATCCTCATCACGCGCACGAGGATGGGGCGCGAGGTCGCGAAGGTGGTGGATTTCGGCATCGCGAAGGCCGTTCAGGAGAGCGCCGGCGACGCGCTCACTCGCACGGGGCTGGTCATCGGCACGCCGGAGTTCATGAGCCCCGAGCAGCTGCTCGGGGACCCCATCGATGCCCGCAGCGATCTCTATGCGCTCGGTTGCATCCTGCACCTCATGCTCACAGCCACGCCGGCCTTCGAGGCAACGACGCGCGAGCAGATGATCAAGCGCCGCTTGTCGGAAGATGCCAGGCCCGTTCACGACCTGTCGCCGGAGATCCCCATCGCCGTCAGCATGATCGTCGCGCGGCTGCTCGCGCGTTCCTCCGGGGAACGATTCGGATCGGCCGCCGACGTGCGAGACGCTATCAACGCCACACACATTCGCCGTTCCGCGCTCGGTTCGATCATTCCGAGAGCGTTACGTCCCACCCCACGCAGCGCTCCCACGGTTGCCTTCCTGCACGCAACGCAGGCAACCACGGAAGTGACGGTCGTTCCAGAGCCGCGTCGCCAGGCAACGACGCCGTACGTGATCGGCGGCGTGATCGCGGTGCTCCTGGCTGCGCTGGTCGTGGTGAAGGTCGAGCAGAACGCGGGCACGGTGGCGAGCCCCGGCGAGCCGCTGCAGGACAGTGCCTCGAGCGCGACCAGCGACAACGTCACGCGCGCGCTGGCCCGGATCATCCCGCCGGGAGACAGCGTCAGAAGGCGTTTCGATTCGACCGCGCTTGCGACGGCGCCGCCGCCCGTCGCCGCGACCACGGTGGTGCCCGCGCCGGTGCCGGCTCCGGATCCCGCGGCGGATTCGTTGAAGGTCGTTCGCCTGGCTCGGCAACACGAGCGGGACAGCGTTGTGCGCGTTGCGAACGCGGACACGAATATCGTCCGCCGGAAAGTCGTGGAGTATGCAAAGACTGTGGAAGCCCGCGATTTCGCCAAGCTGCGCGACAAGTATCCGATGATGACGGACGGTCTGCAGCGGTACTGGCAAGCGATCTTCAGCGATGCGGCACAGCTCAACGTGGGCGTTCGCTACGAAACCACGACGCTCACGAGCACGTCGGCCGACGTGCAGTTCTCCCTGCAAGTGAAAGTCACCAAGAAGTCCAGTGAGAGCATCACGCTTCCGCGGCGCGAGCAGGTCATGACGATGACCCGGCAGGGAAATCGGGCGCTGGTTACCCAGCTGCGCTAAGCGGCGTTACGGCCTCCGGCCGACCTTCGCGCGCAGGTCTGTGTTGACGCTGTCCAGCTGCACGGCATCGAAGCCGACGTCCCATTCGTCGCCACGTGCCCAGTTGGCTTCGCCGCGCAATTGGAGCCGGCGCCAGTCGTCACCAATGAATCGGGCCGTGAGGCGAGTGCGGTAGTGCAGGTCCGGCACGCCCTCTCGCAGCAAGCTGGCTTGCCATGCCGTCAGCACGAATCCCACCCGCGGATCCACCGCCTCGATGGTGAACCGCTGGCCCAGCGCATCCGTGACGATGCGCATCGCCTGCGAGTGCGTGAGTCCCTCGCGCACGTCGATCATGCGGGTGACCTGCCCTTCCGCGTTGGAGCGGACGAAGGTCGCGGGCGGAGCCGGGGCGGGAGCGGGCGCGAGCGCTGCGGCGGGCACCGGAGCGGGTGCGCTCTTGGCGCCGGCACAGGCCGCGAGCAGGCAGATGAGAAGCAGTTGCGGGCGCATTGGCTTCAGTATGACGGGCCAGCCGAAAGAGGGTCACTGTACGCATCGCGCAGAGGGATCCGGCTTCGGCTTGTCGACGGCGATCCGATGGTCGAGGTTTGCGACCTCGGCGGCTACCGCCTGCACGAATTTGGCCACCTGCGCAAGGTGCTCGTAGTCGATGTATTGCGGTTCGTCGGTGACCTGGTGATAGTCGGAATGGCCGCCGGTCGTCAGGAACGCGATCGGTATGCCGTAACGGGCGTACTCATAGTGGTCGCTGCGGCAGTAGATGTTCTGCCGATGCCCGTTGGCATCCATGCTGTAGTCGAAAATGAGCGCAGGGTGTGCACGTCTGTTGACCGACTCGATCAGGGTGCCGAGTTCGGTCGAGAGGCGACGTGAGCCCACGAGCTGGAGGTATCCCGGCCCTCCGTGCGTGAACTCGCCGGATCGTGTTTCTCCGGTGATGTCGGTGGCGCTGCCGCGCCCGACCATGTCCATGTTCAGCTGTGCAACGATTGAATCGCGTGGCACCGTCGGATGGTCGGTGTAGTACTGCGATCCCCAGAGTCCCTTCTCTTCACCGGCGTGCCAGACGAAGAGAATCGAGCGCCTGGGGCGCGTGTTCGCCTTCGCGAACGCTTCGGCGATTTCGAGAACGCTCACCGTGCCGGTGCCGTCGTCGTCGGCGCCGTTGTTGATGGAATCCAGCCGCGCCGGATGCAGCGCGTGGACGCTGTCGAGCATCGCGTGAAAACGCAGCGCCTGCGCGGGTGTGAGCGTGGGCGCGGGGGGGCTGTCTTCGCCCTGTGGCCGCGTGATCATGTTGAAGATGCGCGTGGAGTCGTGATCCACGGGTTTGTTGTTAAAACCGATGTGATCGGTGTGCGCGCCGATGGCAACGTACTCACCCCTCAACGCTGGATCGGAGCCCGGCAGGATGGCCACCACGTTCCGCGCCGGAGCCTGCGCGCGATGCAGAACGATCGTTCCGCTCAGGGCCATGCCCGCCATCCCGGCGACGAGACCGTCCAGGGTGCCGAACAGTGTCCTGGCGACGTTCGTGGTGATGAACGTTGTGGGCGGGCCCAGGAGTGGTGCGTCGCTCTTGAGGAAGACCATCCGCTGCGCGAAGAACGGGCGGACGCTCTGGGGAATGCGCTCGAGCGAGCCCACGAGCACCAGCGGCGATCGCGCAAATCGGGAGCGGGCACTGAACTGGAAGTTGCGAGCCGGCGTGGACGTCGACGGCACGCTGAAGAAGACGATCTTGCCAGCGGCATCCTCCGCCGGGAGCCAGGTGGCGGAGTCCGTGAGCACGCCGCCGTACACGACCGGTACACCGTCGAGGCTGATGCGGTGTTCTGCGGTCGCGTAGGGAAAGAAGTCCGCGCCGAAGACCATCGACTTTCCGCCGATCTGCAGCGTCGAGATGCTGTCGGCGTAGTAGCGATAGACCGGAAGAGTTTGGAAGTAGCCACCATCCTCGCCAGCAGGCACCAGGCCCAGCTTTCGCACTTCACCCTCGATGTACGCCGTGCTCTTGAGATGGTAGATCGTGCCGACCTCGCGCCCCATCATCGAGTCGTCCGCGAAGATGTAGAGTCGCGTCATGAGATCGGCTGAGGTGATCTCCGCCGTGGTCGGCTTGCCAATGTACGTCCGCGGGAGTTCGCTCTGCCCCCCCGCGGGCGAGTCTGCCGCAAAGAGAAGGCCGAACGCGACAGCGGCTGTGAACCGGGCACATGCCATGCGGAACTCCTGAAACGTGGCGGAAGCAGTTCAAGTTCTTGATGAATGTGATTGGTGACCTCATCGTTGTCATCCCGAGAGCGGTTGATCGGTCGGCTTGCACTCCTTTCCCAGTGACGCATGCGCCAGATGCAACGCGACCTTCACCAGCTGCTCCGCGCGGAGTCGGCTACAATGCGCCAGCGGATCGCGGACCGAGTTCGTCCGCTCGATCCGTCGCAGCTTGTAGAGCGTCCGGAGCCTGGCGCATGGAGTGTGGGAGACGTGCTCGAGCATCTCTGCCGGACGGAGGACGCGTACGGCGACGATCTCGCCGCGGCCGTCGCAGGGGCTCGTGCGGATGCGGGTGCGCTGGGGTGCGCTTGGAAGTCGTCCCTGATCGGGGGCCTCATCGCCAACTCCCTTCAGAACGGGAAGCCGCTGAAGTCGCCGAAGGTGTTCAGACCGGGACCGACGCCAAGAAGCGGCGTTGTCGAGGCGTTCCTGGCGCAGGAGATAGCGTTCGTCATGCGTATGGACCACGCGGCTTCGTTCGATTGGCGCAAGGTACACGTGGCCTCCCCGGCGCTGCCCCGCTTCATGCCGAAGCTCAATCTCGGCGACGTTTTTCGGGTGCACGTGATGCACGTCGCGCGACATGCGGGACAGATCGAGCGGTTGGCGACGCGATTCGGTGTTTGAGTCTGGCGGTGTTCGGTGGTAAAGACGGCGTGACGTACGGCGTGGGACAGGCGGCGGGTGCGAGCGCCGCGATGTCGGGGCATTCACACTAGCGAACCATCACGCCGCGGTGGAAATTTCATCGCATGAGACTCGCGGTCCCTCTTGAATCAATTCCCGGTGAAGACCGGGTAGCGCTCACACCGGATAGCGTTGCCCGCTTGGTGAAGGCCGGGCACGAAATCCGCCTCCAAGCCGGCGCCGGGGTTCGCGCCGGCTTTTCCGATTCTGCATTCGCCCACGCGGGGGCTTCAGTGGTTGAAGCCCCTTCGCTTTATGAGGGCGTCGCACTGGTCTGCCGAGTCCAGCCGCCGTCGCCCGGCGAGATCCCGCTTCTTCCAGAGGGCATCGCGGTGCTGGCGATGTTTGCACCGTCGCGAAACCGTCCGCTGCTGGAACTGCTGGCCGCACGGCGCGTGACGGCGCTTGCCATGGAGTTGGTGCCGCGGATCACGCGGGCCCAGTCGATGGACGTCCTTTCGTCCCAAAGCACGGTGTCCGGTTACAAGGCCGTGCTGCTCGGTGCCACGGCGCTGCCGAAGTTTCTGCCGATGCTCACCACGGCGGCCGGTACGATCTCCCCGGCGAAGGTATTCGTCATCGGCGCGGGCGTTGCCGGTTTGCAGGCGATCGCGACGGCTCGACGCCTGGGGGGTGTCGTGTCCGCCTTCGACGTGCGGCCGGCCGCCAGAGAGCAGGTGTTGTCGCTCGGCGCTACATTTCTCGCCGCGGAACTGGTTTCCCATGCGTCGGAAACCGCTGGTGGTTATGCCACGGCACAGAGCGACGAACAGGCCCAACGTACACGCGACGCGTTGACGGGCCACCTCAAGGACATCGACCTCGTCATCACCACCGCGGCGATCCCTGGGCGCGACGCGCCCCGGCTGATCACGGCAGAAATGGTGAGTGGCATGAAAGCCGGTTCCGTGATCGTCGATCTCGCCGCCGAATCGGGAGGCAACTGCGAGCTCACGCGCCCCGGAGAGACGGTGCACGCGAACGGCGTCGCCATCATCGGGCCCCTCAACGTGCCCGCCACCATTCCCTTTCACGCGAGCCAGATGTACGGAAAGAATGTGCTCGCACTCGTCACGCACCTCTCCAGGGACGGCGCACTGGTGATTGACGCGACCGACGAAATCACCGGACCGATGACCGTCGTGCGCGACGGCCATGTCACCACTAGCTGATGCCCACGCGATGATGATCCTCGAGTTGTACATCTTCGTGCTCGCCGCCTTCGTCGGCTTCATGGTGATCACGAAAGTGCCTCCCCTGCTGCACACGCCACTCATGTCGGCCACCAACGCCATCTCGGGCATCTCGCTCGTGGGCTCGCTCGTCGCGGCCGGCGGAAAGCACGGCCAGGTGGCGACGATACTCGGATTTGTCGCCGTCGTCTGCGCCACCGCCAACATCGTGGGCGGCTTCCTGATCACGGACCGCATGCTGAAGATGTTCAAGCGTGATGTACCGGCATCTCACGCCGCGTCCAAGCAATAAATGCGCGACCACATCGTCCAGCTCACGTACGTCATCGCGTCCGTCCTGTTCATTCTGGGGTTGCGAAGTCTCACGCATCCCGACAAGGCCAGGCGCGGGATGCAGTTTGCCGCGCTCGGCATGCTGGTGGCCGTTTGCGGCACGCTCGTCAATCACGACATCGTCGATTATCGCTGGATCATCAGCGGCCTGATCCTCGGCACGCTCATCGGCTATCCGCTCGGCATGTGGGTGCCTACCACCGCCTTGCCGCAGCGAATCGCCATGTCGCTCAGCTTCGGCGCGCTGGCAGCCACGCTCGTGGGCGTATCGGAGTACTACAACGCGTTCCACGGCGGCGGCGGCGACATCGAGACGGCGAAAATGATGGCGCTCGGGTTCGAAGTGCTGCTTGGATCGCTCACCGTGACGGGGGCGCTGATGGCCTTCGGGAAGCTGCAGGAGCTTCTGCCGTCGCAACCGATCACGTACCGAGGACAGAACCTCGTGAACGCCGTGCTGTTCCTCGGCGCCGTGGGGCTGCTCGTGACCGTTGTCGTGAACCCGGCAGCGGCCTACGCATTCTACGGAATGATGGGCATCGCGGCCCTGCTCGGCGTCCTGATGGTCATTCCCATCGGTGGCGCGGACATGCCCGTGGTAGTGGCGCTGCTCAACTCGTACTGTGGTCTCGCCGCGGCGGCGACTGGTTTCGCCCTCGGCAACAGCATCCTGATCATTTGCGGTGCGCTCGACGGCGCCTCTGGCTTCCTCCTGTCCATCGCGATGTCGAAGGCGATGAACCGTTCGTTCTCCAACGTGCTGTTCGGCGCGTTCGGCGGCGGTCCCGCTACCGCAGCGATCGCCACGTCCGGCGCTCCCGTCCGGTCGATCTCCGCCGAAGACGCGGGGATGCTGCTCGCGTACGCGCAACGCGTGATCATTATCCCGGGCTATGGAATGGCCGTGGCCCAGGCGCAGCATACGGTCCGCGAGCTCGCCGAGCAGATCGAGAAGCGCGGGGGCGAGGTGAAGTACGCCATCCACCCCGTCGCTGGGCGAATGCCGGGACACATGAACGTGCTGCTCGCCGAGGCGAACGTCCCGTACGACCGCCTGTACGACATGGACGAGATCAACGGCGAATTCCCGCAGACGGACGTCGCACTGGTCATCGGCGCGAACGACGTGGTGAACCCGGCGGCCCGCTCGGATCCGGCGTCACCGATCTACGGCATGCCGATTCTCGACGCGGACAAGGCCAAGCACGTCATCGTGCTGAAGCGAGGCATGGCCGCCGGATTCGCGGGCATCGAGAATGCGTTGTTCAACGCCGCGTCCACGAGCATGCTGTTCGGCGACGCGAAGGCGTCGCTCGTGAAGCTCGTGAGTGAAGTGAAGAACGCCTGAGCGCAAACGATCCTCGATTGCCGCGTGTCGATCACGTTTCGGATAGTCTGCTCCATCTCCCGCGTGCATGTTCCTCACCGTCACCCAGTGAGGAATTCCCCATGCAGACCACGATGCCGCGCTGTACTGATTCGCACCTCGCGCTCGCCGAGCGCGTCCGGTCATACATCGATGCCCACGCGGAGGAACCGTTGTCTCTGGCGCGTCTCGCTCGCGACGCCGATGTGAGCCCCGCACATCTGCAGCGCACGTTTACGCGGGTGGTCGGGCTGTCGCCAAGGCAGTATCAGGAGCAGCGTCGTGTCGGCGCGTTCAAGGACGCCGTACGAGGCGGTCGCACGGTGAGCGGCGCAACCTACGAGGCGGGCTTCGCGTCCGGACGCCGCATTTACGAGACGGCGGGCGCCTCGCTGGGCATGACGCCCGGAGCGTATCGGCGGAAAGGCACCGGGGAAACCATCCATTACACCGCCGTGCCCACTACCCTGGGGCTTCTCCTCGTGGCCGTCACCCAGCGGGGCGTGTGCAGCGTGACGCTCGGCGACGATGAAACCGCACTGGTGCAGTTGCTGCGCGCGGAGTTTGCCGGCGCGCAGCTGGAGCGCGCCACGGATGCGAACGATCGACTCGTCGATGCGGTTGTGGCGCATGTGGAAGGCAGAGGGGGCGCGGACGAGCTTCCCCTCGACGTGCGAGCCACCACGTTTCAGTGGCAGGTGTGGCGAGCCCTGCAGCGAATTCCCGAGGGAGTGACCTTGTCCTATCAGGCCGTCGCCGCTGAACTCGGGCGTCCGACGGCGGCACGTGCCGTTGCT